>RFLC01000180.1 GCA_003694055.1 Candidatus Pacearchaeota archaeon
AACCACTCTGCCTGCAACTCCCAAGGCCAATGCATCGTTGTCCAAGGGCCAGGGCAGGATCAGTGCTCGACAGATGCGGATTGCTCTAGCGGAGGGCACGGCGGCTCAGGTGGCGGGGGTGGCGGAGGAGGGCAGAGTCATGCGGTTTGCAACACTCAAGATCAATGCGTGCAAGTCCAAGGGCCAGGGCAGGATCAGTGCTCGACAGATGCGGATTGCCCTGCTCCTCCTGCCACTCACAAAGTCTGTTCGATAAGCGGGCAGTGCATTCCTGTTTCCGGGGATGGAGCTGACGAGTGCTCAACTGACTCTGACTGTACCCTTCCGCCATTCCCATTTCCAGGAGGCAATTTCGGAGGAGGTCCTGGTGCAGGCGGAGAGAATGGAACAGACACAACTGACACTGGAGGTTTTGAGGTAGTTCCGCCTGAGTGCGAAGCCTCTGGGTTCTACTGCGTTTCAAGCAGGGTTGCGTGCATTGAGAACGGCGGACAAGCTTACGCGCCTGATGAGCTTGCTTGCGATGGTTTGAACTATTGCTGCTCAGTGCAAGTTGAAGAAAGCCAAGCGCAAGACAACTGCGCAGATATTGGCGGGCAGGTTTGCCCGACAGACACTCAGTGCTCGATGAGCGTGGTGCCTGCAGCAGATACTGCAGAGTGCTGCATTGGAACTTGCCTCACCACACAAACTGACTCTAGCTCTGGGACCGACACAACCGGACAACAAGAGCAGGTAGCTGAGGGAGGTTCCTCACTTCTAATCTGGATAATCGTGCTTATCATTATGATAATCTTTGTTGTGGTTGGGATTATTTACAGGGATAAGATTAGGTTTATGATTTACAAGTGGCAGGGCAAGGCAAAGAGCAAAGGTGTTGGGCCGGGTAAGCCAGGTCCGCCAGGAGTTGGGGCAGTGCGAGGTCCTTTGACGCGATTGCCGCCTGGCGTGAGACCGAGAGTGCCTGGACCAAGGCCAGGAATGCCGATGCGCGGTCTTCCTGGAAGGACAATGCCAAGACCTCCGTTACTGGGACCAAGGCCAGGTCAACCTCCTGGAGCTCGGCCTGCTGCAGCGCAAACCCAAGCGCAGCAAGAGAAAAAGCAAGCTGAGAAAAAACGCACTCCAAAGGACGAGCATGAAGAAACTCTGAAGAAATTGAAAGAGATTGCAGAAGGCAAGTAACTCTCTGGCTGTGCACATGAGCGAGTTGCGGAAAGGTTTGTGAATGTGAGTTTTTGAAACGAAATGTGCGCGAGATTCTTGCCGCAGTGAAGTCTGAGCTTGTTTAAGCAGCGTTGCGTGCGCGTTTGCTCTTGCGCGCATTAATTTCCTCAACAAGTCTAATGTTTTGCCGACGGAAAAATTGGTTTTATCTCAACAACGCGCCTGGCTCTTCCTTGCGAAATATCCCTAGCTTGCGTTTTGATTGGCGCGCTTATTCCATGGCAGTGTTGGAGCGCGAGGAGAAAAAATTCTTGTATATACATCCGTATATACAAATCCCTTGAGAGGTTGCGAGCAAAAAGCTGCATTTCTGAGTGCTGCTGAGTAGCGAGCCTTGCGAGTCGCGCGAGTGTTTCGCAATCAATAGCGCAAGTTAGCGCCTGCCAAAAAACAACCTAAGCGCGAGCGCTCGCGAGATTCTCCATGCGCAGTAATGTTTTTCTTGGCGGCGCGGCGCCAGTGGTATGAGTGCCTCACAGCGTAAACGGCAACGCGACCAAGGAGCTTGCAAAACCTCTTTCTTACTTTTTCTGCGGCGCCGTAAAGAGCGCGCCTCGCACCGCCGCGAGCTCAACGACACCTCTAAAAGCGTCGAGAGCGTCGAGCTTTGCCTTTGCACACCCTGCAATCTCATCAAACGCGCTCGCTTTCCATAACTCTCCGTTGAAAAATCAGCGCGCGAGCGTGGCGCGGGAGTTCAACGCAAGCCTTATTAGAATCTCGCGCAAGGGAAATTCATCATCACACCAGCGGCTCTTGCCGAGTGACACACCGAGCCGAGCTTCTAAAATTAAACAGCTTTTGAGATAGTAAAAAACTTAAATCAAAGAAATTTTCAGAGGTGGGGCTGTGGGGTAGCTTAGTTAGCCTTCTAGCTTCGGGAGCTAGCGACCCGGGTGCGAATCCCGGCAGCCCCATCTCGCTTGCAATCCACTAGCTACTTTAACTTTAGCTCTGCACCGAGGAAAACATACCAGCCGGAGAAATCGACAGAGAGATGCCTTGCGCGTGTGTCTGTAAAGCTGTAACCTCCCGACCCTACAATTCCCAAGTTCTCAGTTAAAGGCACGCGCAACGAAACGCCTGCATTAACTCCAACTCCCAAAACATCATCCGATATCTCATGCTTTACTCCGAAAAAGTCTCCCTTCACAGAGCGCACATTTGCGTAGAAAACCTCCCCGCCGAAATCAAAGCTCACATTATCGCAAAATGGGTAATAACTTAACCCGGCGCCTGCTGAAAGAAAACTCCCTCTTGCTCGAATCTGCGTCAAGTACTGGTGATGGTCAACATGTCCTGCAGAAAACTCTCCCCTCAAGAAAAAGTCCAAGCTTTCATTCAGGGGAAAATTTTCCTGCACGCGAACAGCTGGCAGGTGAATGCGCTTCTCATACGGCTTCCACCTTGCCCTTGCCTCTCTGAAAACCGCGCCAATGCGCAAACTCTCAGCCTTTGGAAGAAAGCCACACCCAGTGCTAGAGAAAAATCCCAAGCCAAGCGCGCACGCTCCTAACGCAACTCTTCTCAGCAATCCTTTCTGCACCTTCAACATAAAAACCCGTCAAAAAAACGATTTATAAAATTAGCGCGCCGCGAGCTTTATTGCGAAATTATTAACAATCGCCAATTTATGTTTGGCACCCGTTCTATGGGTTCTATTGAAAAAGTCTTAAAAGAATATGATGCATGGTAATCAAAATTCATGCAGGCAATGCCAAAAAAAGAAGTTAAGTTGGTTAAAAAATTAAACGGTTTGTTGAAACAATTGAAGTGTCCGAGATTTCTGCATCATTTTGGCTGGAAAGTATGAGTTCGGGCAGCATGCAGTTGCTTTGTTGCTTAAAGAGGTGTGCAAGATGTCTTTTAGGAGGGTTAGTAACATCCTTTCAATGCTCGGCTTACCCTTGCCTGCGCATTCTGCTTTGTGCAAGATGAGAA
>RFLC01000181.1 GCA_003694055.1 Candidatus Pacearchaeota archaeon
CGATTGCACATGGAATCCAAAATTGAAAGAAAAAGGGTTTCCAATCACAGAAAATTGGGATGGCAAATCTGATACAAAACAAATAACAGAAGGAAAATTGGAATTTTTTGATAAAGAGGATTATGTCAAAGACAAAAATAAAATAAAAATTTCTAAAGAAGAAGCGTATAAGTTTGCTGAAGAATTAAATAAATTTCTGTCTTGAATTAGCGGGCTTTTTTATTGCGTATAACATATGCGATTTAACGAAGTTTCCCGAAGGGAAATTTGGAAAAATCCCTGCAAAGATTTTCCGTTAAATCGCTGTTAACTTCGAGACCCGAGAGCTTGCTGGGCTTAGTTTTGCTCGCTTGCGAATTGCAAAACCTTATAAAATTGCTATTCTTTCTTGCTCAGTTAGGGCTTGGCAAATGAGTGCAGACAAGGTTGAGAAGAAGTACCTTCCCGAGTTTGTTTACGGAGCTATCGACGGCACAGTCACTACTTTCGCAGTTGTCGCAGGTGCGATGGGCGCTTCGCTCAGTTCAGCAGTTGTGCTCATCCTAGGGTTTGCAAATTTATTTGCAGATGGATTTTCCATGGCAGTTTCAAACTATCTCTCAACAAAATCTCACCGCGAGTTGCATGTCGCGCAGAAAAGCAAGTGCGAGGACGAGGACAAGGATCCAAAGAAAACTGCTCTAGCTACATTCAGTGCGTTTGTGCTTGTGGGTTTCATTCCATTGATATCTTTTGTGCTTGCTTTCCTCTTTTCTTGGATTGAGGAAAATCAGTTTAAGATTTCAATTGGCTTAACAGCTCTCACTTTCTTCTTGATTGGCGCGGCAAAAGGAGAGGTAGTTGGAAAGCACAAACTTCACTCTGCTCTGGAAACCTTTTTCATCGGAAGCGCAGCAGCAATAATAGCTTTTCTCGTCGGTTATTTGCTGCGCGCGGTTGCTTAGCGCGCAACCGCGCGCTATCGCAGCTCCTCTTGCCGCAAAGTTCTCAGGCAAACGCGCTGTTCAGAAAGCGCTAAATAATTAAACTCCTGTTACTTTCATTTCAATGATTGAAAAAAGAATTTGCCCGAATTGCGGGAGCGACGATTTGGTGATGGCTGCAGGAGGAGTTATGGGAATTTTTGTTTGCAAGAGGTGCGGCTATCGCGGCTCAGTTTTTCCTGTCAGGCAAATTGACAAGCAAGCGCGCGAAGAAAAACAAGCGCCGTTAAAAAGCAAACCCAGCAAAAGAAGAAGAGCATAAACTTTGACAAAAGCTTGTTTGCGTGAAATCTCAACGCTTGCAACCCTGCCTACTTTGCAAATCCCATACTAACAAGACTCTATGAATTCTGTTGTAGTTGATATGTAGGCCTCTATCGTCTAGATTTGCTCAATCATGCTTGCTCCCACTTTATATTCATGGCAAGTATCAAACACGAGTTTTCTTCCTGTTTTGTTATCTTTCTTAGCTTTTTCTTGGTTTCTTGAACTCTGGCTCTGAATCATTTTTGTATATCTAGTAAAATTTGCCCATATCGTGCGGAGTTGTCTTTTGAATCTGAGTTATTGCCCCAAAAACATTTCTCCCTTCTTCCAACTTCTCTAACGATTAACTTAACTTTCTCTTTGTTTAGCTTTTTTATAAAATCTGTCATTTAGCAGAATTTATGTGTGTTATCATGAGCCTTATTTCTGAATAACATATAGAAATTATGAAGAAAGTATGCAAAATGATAAAAGAGGTTCACTTAAAAAATATTTAATAGTCTGTTAGGAATGGGTGATGAATTTTTTGAATATCCAGTGTACCAAAGAATTCTTTAAGAGAGATATTCACATTAATTTTTTTGACAAAATCAAGACAATCTGTGCTGTAGGCACTGCGAAGCTCCAGTTCATTAGCGAGTCAACAAAAATTGGAACTAACATATGTGATTTAACGAAGCCGGCGTTAGCCGATTTGGGTGGAGCGAGGTGCAACCGAGCGGAACCGTTAAATTGCTGTTAGTTGCTCCGAAGGATTGAATTTTAGCGTCACGTTCCGCAGCTAAGCGGAGGAAAAAATTCGAAGTAAAAAATCTGCGTCTTCAAGGACGAAGTCCAATATATTTAAAGAATCAAGGGTTCGGTGTGTTATATATTAGTAACATACGAATGGTGATAAATAGAAAGCTTTATATATTATTAATTATCTATCATTAACATGGATGCTGATGCATTAGAAAGATTATTAGCAGAAGTAAATTCTCCTAGTTATAACTTTGAGGAGGGATTATACACACAACTAATGAGATTTGGTCCTAGAAAAATATCAAAACAGTATCCTGTAATGGATGTTACTGATGAAGTTGCTGAAGTAGTTCAAGGAAATTTTGGAATTACAGATTCAAATGATGAAAAGCCAATAATTGCAACTTCTGCATTATTTACTTGTATTGGTTTGTTAGGCTATGACAGAGAACATAATTTAGGTTTTTTAATGCATATTCAGTCCTCAAATGATGTGGAGGGTGGACTTGAAAGCTTGTACCAAGAATTAGCACGAACTCATCCAGATTATGAGAAAGAATTTGATACTCATATTGTTGCTTCTACTTTTCGTGATTTCCAAAATTATAGGGATTTGGAAGAGGCATTAAGAAGAAATCCATCTGGATTGGGAACTAAACTAAAGGCATCTTCTCCAATTGAATTTACGCCAGATATGAAAGGAGAAGGTATTGCATTGGATACAAGAAGTGGAAAAATCTTTGCTTATTTGAGAGGAACCCTAGCAGAAGGCCCATGTGATTTTAAGTATAACCACCCGATTCCAGAAAAGAGGTGGTTCGAATTTGGTAGCTTTCGTTAAGCCCCAACCCCTTCCTATTTTTAGCCGATTTTTTTATTGAGTTTAACACTCATTACCCTTACTTTCTTAGAAAAATGTTTAAATTTTAGGATTTCCTGTAATAATTAGTGCAGTATTATGTTGGGTTATACTTTTCATTAAATAAACCAGCTAGAGAATTTTTAGAGAGATGCAAAAACAGGAGCAGAAATACAAAGAGTGGCGTTTACTTTGCTCTAAAATTTTTCTATGAAAATGTTCTGGACGAGAGGTTTTATGGCAAAATTCCGCTGGTGAAAAGAAATTAAAATTGCCGGTTGTTTTGAACAAAAAAGAAGTAGAAAGAATGATTAGCAAAACAGAAAAGCTGCAGCACAAGCTTGTTCTTATGTTTCTTTATTATGCAGGGCTTCGCTTGGATGAAGTTAGAAACTTGAAATGGGAAAACCCTGACTTTGAAAGAAATATCATTCATTTGAAAACAGCAAAAGGAGAAAATGAGAGAATTATTTTTCTGCATGAAAAGCTAAAAAGGGCATTAGACGAGTTTAAGGTTCATAGGAGCGGACCGATTTTTCAATCAAACCGAGGAAAAAGTAACGCCGCACACTTTAAGGCACAGTTTTTCCACTCATTCTCACAACACACGCGCAATTAAAGGTGTATATACAAGCGTATAGTATGTACACCAACGCAGATTTCAGCAGAGCGAACGCCGAACGCACACCATTCCCTATATTAAAATCGAAAGTTGAGAATGACTTACTTGCGCTTTGCCTTTAGCTCTTCCAGTTTTTTAACAAACTCCTCTAGTTTAACTCCAAACTCTGGCTTTTTGCCGCGCTCGCGCACTGCTAGCGTCGAACTTTGCTCTTCTTTATCTCCGATGGTTACAGCAAACGGAATTCTCTGTATTTCAGCGCGCCTTATCTTCTCGCTCACTGTTGTCGATTCAAAATCAAAATCTGCCCGAAGCCATGGCAATCTCTCCTTTAGCTGCGCAAACACCCTTTCAGCTGCTTCAACATTCCTGTCTGCAAAGTCAATCACTCTCACTTGCACTGGCGAGAGCCAAAACGGAAGCTGCCCGTTCGTGTGCTCAAGCAAAATCCCAATGAAGCGCTCGACAGCCCCCAAAATCGCTCGGTGAATCAGCACAGGTGTTCGCGGTTTGTTGTCCTTGTCAATGTACTCAAGTTCAAAGCGCTTCGGCATCTGCATGTCAAGCTGAATTGTCGCGCACTGCCACTCTCTCCCAAGCGAGTCTTTTGTGATGATGTCAATCTTCGGACCATAAAACGCGCCCTCGCCTTCATTGACCTTGTACTCCACGCCAAGCTTGCGCAGCACGTCCTCGAGTTGCTTCTCGGCGCGATCCCACTCCTCTCGTTTGCCAATAAACTTCTCTGGCCGCGTCGATAGCTCTGCTCTGTACGAAATGTTGAAAGTGTCTTGGTAAATAATTTTAACAAGCTCCATCATCTTCTCAATCTCGCTCCCAATCTGCTCTGGCGTGCAGAATATGTGCGCGTCATCCTGCGTGAATTTAATCAGCCTAAACAAACCTGCCAGCACTCCCGAGAGCTCCTTCCTGTGCACCACGCCAAACTCCGCGAACCTCAACGGAAGTTCTTTGTAAGACCTCGTCGAGGATTTGAAAACTAGCATTGCAGCCGGGCAGTTCATTGGTTTGACCGCAAAGTCGCGCTTTTCGTAGCTTGTGATGAACATGTTCTCCTTGTAATGCTCCCAATGCCCGGAAACCTTCCAGAGCCTGTTGTCAAATATCTGCGGAGTTGATATCTCCTCGTAGTTGTGCGACTTTAGCAGCTCCCTGAGAAAAGCAACAAGTTCTTTGAAAACAATGTATCCTTTATTGTGCCAGAACACTGCTCCCGGCGCAGCGTCGTTGAAGCTGAACAGACCAAGTTTCTGCCCGAGAATGCGATGGTCGTTCTCTTTCAGTTTTGAGGTGTCTAACTTTGACCTGCTTATCTCCCTCAGCAGTTTGCTTGTGTCATAGCTCTCCTCCTTTCCTTCTTTCCTGAAACTTTTGGACAGCTCTGAGAGCGGATGGCCCTTGCACCTCAGCTCAAATGTTTTGTAGTATCCAAACGGCGCGCGCTCTGCCTCAAACTTCTCCGAGAGTTTGCTGAACGCGTAGTCCATCAGCTTAACTGCTTTGTCCGGCGGCGCGAGCTCTGAAGAAAGGTGCGCGTACGGGTAAAGCACCACTCGCTCTGCTTTAACCTCGTTGAATGTCTTCTCCACTTCGCTGAGCATTTTGTCCACAACTTCCTCGTCGTCACCTTGCTCGACAGCCATGAACACCACAAGCGGCTCTTTCACCTCTTTCTCCTCAGGCTTGCCGACATCTGGAGCAGATTTTATCGCCTTTTTCAGCGGCTTGAAACGAATGTAGTCGCAGTGCACAGTCAAAATTTTCATGTTCAAGCTACTTGGTATGCCTATAAAAATTTATTGGAGCTCTGGCAGGACAAAGCTTATATATTGAAGAGTTTTTTCGTGGTCATGAAGGGTGTTTTTGTTGTGTTGGATGGCGCGGCTGACCTACCGCACTCGATGCTCGGCGGGAAAACTCCGCTCGAGGTTGCGCGCACTCCCCACCTCGACGAGATTGCAAAAAACTCGAAGATAGATTACTGC
>RFLC01000182.1 GCA_003694055.1 Candidatus Pacearchaeota archaeon
ATTGTGCAGGACACGCAAAACCCGACGTGGAGCGGGCAGAACCAAAGCACAAGCCCGATTGGCCAAGGAGAAACAATAAACTTATGGGCAACTTGGAATGACAATTACAATTTAAATGAAGTGTGGCTTGCAACCAATGAAACAGGAACATGGAAGAATTACACAGCTCGCAGGGCAGGGCTAACTCTGAACGACTTTGCAGAAACATCTAAGCTAGCGGTTGACCAAATTTCCGCAACTGCTAGTTTGTTTGAAGTTGAAGGAGGTTACGTGAGAGATGCTATCAATCTGAGTTATGATTACGACTCAGGATTTGCTGATGACACTTTCGACGTCGTCGTAAACATTTCTGTTACAAACTTCACAAAATATGACAACGTTTCATATTACGTTTTTGCTGATGTAGCTAACAGGCACCGCACATCTATTTTAGTTGCTAACGGAAGCACTGTCTGTACAGCAACAACTCCTGTAACACTTGCATCAACAGGTTGGCAGAAAGTTACCTTCAATGTGGCTGACATAGGAGGAAGTTGCAACAAGGAAAAGATTGATTTAGTTAGAATAAGATTTAGCGACGAAGTGGACACAATTACAGGAACAGGCAACATAACATTAGATGAATTCTACTTAACAAGCGACAAATTAAGGACAGTAGTTAGCAACTTCACGTGGCAGAACTCCTCAATTTCAGGAGGGTTTGTTAGCTGGAGAATTTACATGAACGACAGCGCTGGCAACCTGAACGCAACTGAAATAATGACTTTCGAAGTGCGTGACATTGTAAATCCAACATGGAGCAACAACAAAACCTCGCCTGCTAGCCCAGTCACCTACTCTCCAACGCAAACCTACCAATTCAACGTCACATGGACAGACAATGTTGCGATTGAAACAGTTTTGATTGAGAACAACTTCAGCGGAGGAGCGCTAAAGAACGACACAGTCACAACCCACAACGGAGATGAGTATTATTTTGACGTTTCAACGCTCGCAGTTGGAACATACCAGTGGAGAATGATTGCAAACGACACCTCAGGAAATGCAAACCAAACTGACATCTACACTTACACAGTCAACAAAGCAGCGTCGGAAGTGAACTTAACTCTCGACGGAAACGACGCCAATGTGACAGTTGAAGTCCACACAAACGTAAACTTAACTGCTTACCGCTTGCAAGGTGAGGGAGTGATTAAGCTTTACTTAGACGGAAACTTGATAAACCAAGGCTCTGGCACTTTAGAAAACTTAACAGACTTCAACAACACTGGAACATTCAACGTGACTGTGATTTACGAGGCAACTCAAAACTACACCTCAAGCAGTGAAACGCACTACGTG
>RFLC01000183.1 GCA_003694055.1 Candidatus Pacearchaeota archaeon
GGAGTGGATAAGGGGATGTTTTAAATTTTATCGAAGGCTTTATAAGAAAAAGGCGATCTGGCAGAGAGATGAAAATCGCAACCATCATCAATTCGCTTACTACTGGCGGGGCAGAACAACAGTTTGTCCAGCTGTGCGAGCACTTAAAGCAAACCCATGACTTGCAACTCTTTCTCTTAGAACAGGATACAGAACTCCCTTCCCCAGTAACACCACACATCCTCTCGAGCGCGAAACGGACCACCCCCGCTATTTTGAGAGCGGCGAGTTATATCCGCTCGCTCCTCACCCTCCGCACACAACTCCAAAGACTCAAGCCTGCGATGACAATCAGTTCCCTTGAACTCGCTAATATTGCAGCCATACTCTCCGCCAAAAAATGGAGGACTATTGTCAAGGTCGAATCGTTCTTGAGTCGACAATACCAACACGGGTTCTACGGCGTTATTTTCCGGAAGCTCATTCAACGGTATTACCGCCGCGCAGATCTCGTTGTTGCCAATAGCACAGCAGCAAAGAAAGACCTCATCGAGAAGTTTGGACTCGAAGAAGCCCGTGTCGTCGTCATCCATAACTGGTTGGATATCAAGCGAGTACAGGCCTTAGCACGAGAGCCACTCACCAAAGAAGAAACCGCGTTATTTTCTGGTCAAACCATAGTGACCGTTGGTCGTCTAACAGAAGCGAAGGGGTATGATTTTCTTATTGAGAGTTTTACAAGTGTGGCACAGAAGGGGATTCGTTTAGTGATCATTGGCGATGGTGAAGAGCGCGCGCGCCTTGAAAAACTCGCGAGAAAGGGATCGGGAGCAATCACGTTCCTGGGGAGAAGAGAAAACCCCTTCAAGTATGTTGCCCGCGCCGATCTCTTCGTCTTGAGCAGCCGGTGGGAGGGCTTCCCTAACGTCCTCCTCGAAGCGCTCGCTATTGGGACGCCTTGTCTCGCTGTTGATTGTCAATCTGGCCCGCGAGAGATCCTCGCTCCACGAAGCAAGGGAAAAGTGCACGGCCTGAAAGAAGCACCATACGGCTTTCTCACACCACCTATAGAAGAACAAACACCTATGGAGTTCGGCAAAACGCTCCTCGAAGCACTCTCTCTCCGACGAACCCTTCAACACTATAAACAGCAAGGCCCTCGACGAGCAAAAGCGTTCTCCAAACAGAAACAACTCGCCGCGTTTGATGCGCTCATCAACCAACTCGCTAAAGATTTATAA
>RFLC01000184.1 GCA_003694055.1 Candidatus Pacearchaeota archaeon
GCGCGAGTGAGAGAGCTTGCAGAGCTTAAAGGCAGGTTAGATTGGAGTTATTAAAGCAAATAAAATCCCTGCGCTGGTTGATGGAAGTCACAGCAGGCTCGTGAGCGCGCAAACTTGATTGCTAGAGCAAGGCAAGCAGCGCGAGCATGGGAATGAAAGCAGTTAGCTTTGCTTCTCGTTCACTAGAGTGCGAGCTTTAGCAAGTGGCGGTTGTTAGTTCGTTTGGTAGATTTTGAGCGGGCAAACGTGAATTTTTAAATAATTTTTGAATGACAACAATTCTTATAAAAGATAAAAGAGTATTCTTTGCATGGAGATTTTGCTGAGGTTGCCTGCTGAAAATGGGGGCGAGCGGCGGGTGAGGGTTTTCTCGTCGGTTGAAGAAGTTAAGAGAGAGAAAGTTGGCGGAATGGAGCTTTATTTTCGCGGGCAGACAAACTCTGGAATGCTGAAGCTGAGCGAGGAGGAGTTTGAAAAGCTTGCAAACAAGATTTATGTTAAGTTGGTTAAAAGCAGCGTGAGCAAGGGTCGGAAATCGTCAGCTGGCTCGAGGGGCAGGAAAAAATCTAGTAAGAAGGGCAGGAGTAAGTGAACGCGTTCAGGGAAGTGCTAGAATGGAAACCTTCTCTTTCTCTCTTTTTCCTCTGCTTGCTCAGTTGCGTAGTGCTCGCGTAGGTCATAGCGTTCTAACAATGGCTGTTCGCGCGCGTCAATGTGAAGAGAAAGCTCAAACTTGGATTGCGAGCTGAGCGGAGAGGTGGTAGGGCTTTCAATAAGCTCAAAGCGATGCCTCACAATCCCCTCGCCTTTCCATTCTTCTGTTGCAGCCGGAGGGTTTGCGCCTTGGAATTGCGAGCGTGCGCTTGCGTATGCTCTTCCTTCTGCGTTCTGAGTTACATAAGTGCTTGTTCTTTCCAAATAGGTTGTTCTTGTTCTTTCAGTTTCTCTAGCAGAGGTTTGCGCAGAACTTGAGGAGCGGAAAACAGCATACAATGTTCCTCTCCCTTCGCTAGCTTCTGTGCTGAGTTCCATCTGCACGTCTTCTTGAAAGGTTGCGATTTCGTCGAGGCTGGGAGCAGGGCTTTGCTCGCTTTCTCTGTTTTCGCCTGAGCGCTCGCCTGGCTCTTGGTCGCGGGAACTCCTTGAGGGAGCTTTTGATGTGACATCCTCCCAAGTTTCGCTTTCAAAATCTAAAATCTCCTGCCTGACAAAATCCTCTTTTTTATCGCGCTCTTTTCTCTCCTTCTCCTTACTTTCGCTCTCTGCATTTTCTTCCACAACCTTCTTTTTCTCTTTCAGCTCCCTCACTCTTCGCACTTTTTTCATTTAGTTCCTAGGAAAGTCTAGCTATTATATTTTTCCGTAGCTTTGATAAGTTGTTTTAATGTGCGGCAAGCTTGGATTAGCGAAGAAAAGTTTATAAGTTTTGGAAGCACGTACTTGGTATGTCAAAGGTTTCTTTGCAGGAGGGAGTTTGGAGGAGCGCGTTGATTTCTGCACTTGTTTCGTTGGTTGTTGCGTTGATTGTGGTGAATGCGTTTGCGCCGAGTTTGAGTCCGCCGAACGCAAGGTTCAAGCGCGCAGCAGAGCCGATTGAAACAGGAGTGAATGCTAACGAATGCACTGCAGACAATGTGTGCGAGGTTTCACGGCTAAAAGTGAGGAATTCTGCTTCAGCGGGCGGGGATGATGCTTGCCTCAGTCCAGGCGGAGAGCTTACCGGAAGCGCAGTGAAGTGCATTGCCCGGCAGGCTAGCGCACTTTGCTCTGGGTTTTCGAGGGATGAGGCCAGGATTGTGCTTAAACGAGCGTTAAAAAAGGAGATTGTTTTCGAGGAGGGCGCGCCTGTTGAAGATAACCAATACTTTGTCGTGCCTGGCGGGGGCGTGGCAGAGGTTATTAGTATAAGTCCCTCGCGCGGCGTTTCTATAAAAAATCCAATAACCGGAGAGGTCATTGAGGGCAAGCAAGAGGGTGACACCTTTTTGTTTGGTCCTGCCCTTGTGATGATGAGACGAGTAGAGTTTGGGGAGGGGAGGGTGTATTTTGATTTTGTGAGCATGGACAAGCCAGACGGAACAACTATTCAACTGCCTGGTTCTAATAACATAGACCTTTCGTATTGCTTCTAGTCAAGTTGGTTGAATGCTGGTTGACTTGCCTAGCTGTATGGATTTTTGTTCTAGCTCCTAATAATCTCGCGAGAGTGTGTTGAGGCGCGCAGCTCTAACGCTCGCGCGCCTCGCAAAACTTTAGATTTTCTGTATATACATTTGTATATACTCACTCGCCATTTTAACTAGAATTTGCGCATGCTAAAACGGGTGTGCAGGATGCGCTGGATTTTGTTAGGGCTTAGAAAAAAATAAAAATTAGCTTGTTTGGTAGGTTTATGGCACATGTTGGAAAACCTTGCGCTGCGCGTTTGTCTTTGCTGGCTGCTCTGTCTGGCGTGTGCGCGTTCGCAGGAGCAGGAGGGTGCACGCAAGTTCTCGTGAAGCCGGGAGCTCAGCCTTACCAAGCTGTCGCGCGCACGGCGTTGAGCAGGGCAAGTTCGGAGAGTGCGAGAGAGGGAGATGCAAAATTTTCTCCGAGCGAGTGGGAGTCTGTTCTCGCGATGAAATTGCGCGACCAAGTTAGCACTCCTCGCGAAGCATTTGAATGCATTGAGGGGTTTTGGAGTTACATTCCTGACCGGGATTTTGGGGATATTGATGAGTGGAACTCTCTTGCATGCTCGCTAGCAAAAGGTGGCGGCGACTGCGACGACTATGCGATTGCTTTCTACTCTCTAATCTCTAACAAACCTTACAACTGCAAGATGGTTGAGTTGCATGCAATCCAAAAACTTAAGTTTTGGGACAACACTGAAATAAAGGTAAGCTATGATCACGGGTTTTGCGTGTTTGAGGAAAACGGCTTTTTCGGATTTGCAGAGCCGGGCGTTTATGTTGAGCCGCAGTTTGCAAGCTTAGAGGAGTTGATGGAAAACTACGCAGAGATGAGGGATCTCTCAAGGGGAATTTATCGCACAATTAAATTGCCTCAAGATGGAACTCTCCTTCTTGGTAGAGATAATCTCGTGAGGCATGTCTTGTCCCACTCGCTCGCGAGTCGTTGGCGCCTATTGCAAGGAAGTTCTCCCAAAGTTGGAGTTTCTGCAGGTGGAGATTAATGTTGAAAAGCTTTTCTTGGGGTTTTTCTGATGAGAGTCTGGAAGCTCGGCCAAGTTGCGATGTTCAACGAGCGCGACTTTTGGTTTGGTGATGGATTTTTCTTTTGGGCCTAGAGCAAAACCTGCCTTTTTCAGAGAGCGGAATGCGGCGCTTTTCCCGACGGCAACTTGCGGAAGCGGGCGCGCTGGCAAACCTGCGCGGCGCACATA
>RFLC01000185.1 GCA_003694055.1 Candidatus Pacearchaeota archaeon
GAATTTTGCTAATGAGATTAATGACAGACTTAGCATAGAATTTTTAGATTAATTAGCGTTAAGCAACCTTCCTTTCTAATTCCTGCTCTTTATCTCTTTGCCTCAAAATTTGTTTTGCTACTTTTGACAAAGCGTCTTTGTAAGTCCAGTGCCCTGTTATTCTTTTCCTTAAGGTTGGCTTTTCGCGGACAAATTGCTCAACAAAGTCATAAAATTCAAATTCACTTTCAATACTTTCTTCCATCTTTGAGAAATATCTGCGAGCTCTCTCAAGTTTTGCCCACGCGCTTGAGCCAATGCCAAGCCCTTCGCTAGGGTTGTATCTTATCAAACATCTTTCCTGCCTTGGAGCGCGATTTTCAGTTTGAATGCATAAAACTCCGCCGCTTTGCTTTCCGTAAACCTTTCTAGCATAATTAACTCCTCCTATTCCACTAAATTGGTCTCCATTAACTCTTCTAGCAATATTAGTTAAATTAATCATACCTACTTGATCTCTTCCAACCTCTCTAGCATAATTAACTCCCGAGATAATGCTTCCTTGGTTGTCTCTAACTTTTCTAGCAATATTAGCTAAATTAATTAAGCTTCCTTGGCTTCCACCAACTTCTCCAGCATAATTAACCCCTCCAATGACATCCCCTTGGCTTCCACAGAATTCTCCAGCAATATTCGCTAAATTAACAATCCCTCCTTGCTTCCAGTGAACTCTTCCAGCATAATTAACCCCTCCAATGGCGCTCCCTTGGTCATATCCAACTTCTCCAGCATAATTAACTCCTCCTATAAGATTTATTTGCTTTCCATTAACTCTTTTTGCGCCTCTGAAAATTCTTGCTACTCTGGAACCGCCTTTATCAACAACATTTGAGCTAACTAAAGCTATTTTGCTTACCAAATCTTCTGGCGCATATCTTCTCATGTCAACTACCATGAATTTTCAAAAGATAAAGGGTTTATAAATCTTTCGGTTGTAATCATTTTGCAATTGTAAAGAGGGCGTGGAGAACAGGGAAGGATCGGATTTGCGCAAGTTTCGCGGTTTACAAATTATTTCACTTTCTTGTTGCAGCGAGCGTCAGAGGTGCACTCTCGGAAGTAGCGCAGCGCCGACTAAACCAGCGTCATCTCCGAACTTAGCTTTCAGCACAGGCACGCGGCGCTTTGCCTTGTCTAGCTTTTCCATTGTTTTAATCATTTCTTTCCAAATGAACTTTACGCGCGAGAAACCGCCGCCGATGATGATTGCCTCTGGATCAAGGATGTAAACGAGGTTTGCAAGCCCAACTCCGAGGTTATAGCCAACTTCTCTGTAAACTGCAAGCGCCTTTTTGTTCCCTTTTCTAGCCAAGCGTTCAACTTCTAAGCTCTCCATGTTCAATCCGTGCTTGCGAGCTATTTCAACAGACGCTCTGCCTGATGCGATGTCCTCGAACTTCTTTCCGCAGATTATCATGTGGCCTGCTTCGCACCCGATTCCTTTGCCAAGGTAGAGTTTGCCGTCGATAAAAATCGCTCCTCCGATTCCAGTGCCTAGGGTTAGCATGACAAAATTTTTGTAGCGCTTGCCGACGCCGTAGTAACGCTCAGCCAAGCCTGCGCAGTGCGCGTCGTTCTCTACCCATACCTTGCACGCAAACTTCTGCGCAAGATGGCGCCTGACATCGCACCCTTCTAAATACCTCAAGTGCGGAGAGTAGATGATTCTGCCGTGCCGCTGAAACCCTGCAATCGAAACGCAAATTCCGTCGAGCTTCGCCTCGCCAACATAGCTCTTGATTTGCGAGACAACCTCTCTCCAGAACCGCTGCCTTGTTTTTGGCGTCGGAACTTTCAGGCATGAGCCAATTTTGCTGGCGCGCACTTTTGCAACGCGAATGTTTGTCCCGCCGATGTCAAGCGCAAGCACACCTCTCATGAACGCAATAAGCGCAAACCCTATTTAACTTTTCCGCAATTCCACGCTCTGCGCGGAGTTGGGAGAAAAATGGAGATGCAGGAGGGTTTAAGTCAGGAGGTTAGTGAGTGGTTGGTGCTAATTAAATTTAAGGGATTATTGAGGACGACTAGAAAAATGGAAACTGCAGCGTTAGTTTATTGATTTTCATTTAGGAGATAATTTTTGATTAAGATTTTGTTATGACTTTAAAATAGTTAAAAGAAAAGTTTAAATATGGCATGCGGGATGGACTTTTATGGGCGCGCTTGCCGATGCAGAGGCGTACATGCAGCTTGCTAGCAGAGCTTATGACAAATATGCAGGAATTCTAGAGAGGGTTCCGCAAGGGCTAGCTAACAACTTAAGAGTTATGCTGGCTATATCTTACAAGTTTTCAGAAGATGGCTTTTCCGACGGGTATATGTTTGCAGGAGGCTTGGGCGTTCTTGGCAATGTGGTCGGTGTTGCAGGAGAGGACGCGATAGAGAGATTTAGAGATGTGCATGATATAGATGTTTTGGTCAGGGGAATTACCCTCTACCCCGAAGTTGGAGCTGCGTTTGATGTCATTGAAGATTACGGAAGGTCTTATCAGATACCTAACAAGAGGTTCATCAGAGGCATGTGCGAAGCGTTGGATGGTTCATTGATGGAGGCAGAAGCAGATGTATTTGTTCCGTTTTCAAAGGGAAAGAGAGTAGAAGATTCTAGCACAAGGATTTGGAGAGTTATGGGAGCATACATTCACGAGGGACATTGGGAGGAGTTTGACTCTCGGCGAGCTGTTGAAGCGCAAAGGAATATGACAAAAGCTAACTTTTTTGGTTTGAGTGTTGGATGCGTTCATCCTTTGTCGCTGCTTGAAATGAAGTTGAATGTCGTTTGTTCTCATGGAAATCCTCGTGAGAAAGATTGCAATGATGTAATGAATCTCGTCGGCGTTTTAGAAAAGAAGGGCTTCCCACCGGCATATGTCAGAGAATGGATTTCCCCTGCGAGAAGAGCTTGCTTCAAGAATTTATTAACTAATTTAGACTACGCTCCAATTGTTCCATTTTCTAGAAGTTATAAGGGGGAGTTGTTAAAATGAGCATGAGGGTCCTAGTTGTTTCTGATATTCATTCTGATGAAGCCGCCGCAGTTGCAGCTTCTTTGATTGAAAATCCGGATGTTGTTCTGGATTGCGGGGATCATGATAGGATAAAAACTTATTTTGATGCAGCGCCGCATTTTTATATTTACGGCAATCATGTGCCGAGGAAAATAGAGATCTCTCCTGATGATTTTCCGTTTCCAATTAAAGTGCAAGCTGGCCAGATTTATGAGTTTAGGATGGGCAAAGAGGTGCTAAGATTTGGAGGTATTGATGGGCATTATTCGAGGAGGTGGCATCCTTATGCTGTCAAGAAAGAGGATGTTGCTTTGCTCTCGCAAATACCTGAAAAGAGTTTGGATGTGTTTCTGACGCATGAGTCTCCTTTGCAAGTTTATCGTGAATCTGGAGAGGTCATGCATTTAGCGTCACAGGTTTTGTCAGAAATTAGGAGAATTAAACCGCGGATAGTTTTCTCGGGACATTTGAATCATTACGTCGTAAGAGATCCGGGGGACGGCATAAAGTATGTTGAGCTTGATAACATTGGAAGAGGTTATGTTATTCTAAGAAAAGAAGGTGAGGAACTTACTCTTGAAAGAAAGTTGAGAGTGTTTGGAAAGCAGCCTTAGTTTATTGATTGGATATCGGTTGTTTTTGTGCTTAGCAGAGTCCTCTAGGCGAGGCGCTTGCCCACGCTGTGCAGCGCGAAGTAAAAGCGCGCGAAGAGTGTTTGCCAAAGAGCGTGCGACATCGTAGGAATAGCGAGCTAGAGAAGAGATTCACCATTCCACGCTTTTCAGCTCAACTTCTTTGTAAATGATTGCCTCGAGCTTGAACAACTGCATGCTTTCTTTGACTTGGTCTGAGAAATAGCGCAGCTGGTAGAACTCTTCTTTCTCTGGGTCAACTAGCTCGATTATCATCTCTTTTGTCGTCGGAGAGTGCTCCATGAACACGTAATGAGCGTCAACCTCTAAGTTTTTGCCGTTCACTTTCATTCTGTCGCCTTGCTTAACTTCGCTGATTGGCTTTGACGACTTTAACGAGATGCGCCGAACGCCTTCCTCTTTTTCTCCAGACATTGTTGAAATGGGCATTCATCCTTTTTAACCCTTGCGCTGCGCTAGGTTTGGACATATGAGATTGGGAAGAATTAAAGTGCTGGCTCTAGCGGTAAATTGGACTTATTAATCTGGCGCGCTAATCCTCTGTCCAGTTTGATGGGAACTCTCCGCGCGCTGCGATTTCTTTGACTGGCTTTCTGTCGTTCGGCACCTCGGACTTTTGCATTCTCTCTGGCAAGTCCTCGATTTCTCCTTGCGCGCCTACTGCAATCATCGCTTCTATCTCGTAGTCGTCGGGGACGTTGAGCACCTCTCTTGCTTTTTCGTAGTCAAAACCAGCCATTCCGTGAGCGACTAGCCCCTTCATTCGCGCTTGCAGTGCAAGTGACATCCAAGCTGCGCCCGTGTCAAAGCTGTGAGTTTTGTTCGGCTTCCCATCGGCAGTTTTCTTGGAGAGCACAACAACTAGCGCAGCAGCGTTCTTTGCCCACATTTTGTTGAAGTCAACTAGCAAGTTAAAGAATTTCTCCCAGTTTTCGTCGCCGTTCATCGCATACAAAAATCTCCACGGCTGAATGTTCGACGAGCTGGGAGCCCAGCGCGCAGCTTCGAAAAGCGAGAGCAAGTGTTCTTCTGTAAATCCCTCTGTGCTGAGTGCTCGGGAACTCCACCTGTCAATGAAAATGCAGTCAATCTCGTGCTCAGCTTTCCTTGGATTCTCTACGTCGTCGTAAGGTTTTGTCATGACCAAATATAACTAAACAGCTTTAAAAGCGTTACGTAAGCAGCGTTTACGCTTTCTAAATAAGGTATTCTTGTTGCGTTTTGGCTGGCGCGCAAACGCTGCGCGGGTGTGGGATGCTGCGCAAAAGATGGCTTGGTGTGTCGGCGCGCCACTCAAATTTGTCGTCGGCAAAATCTAGGGAGTTGTCGAGGGAATTAACGCGCGCGAGAATTCAGCGCTAGGGCGTTGGAAATTGTGCGTCCTTCGTGGGTTGGAACGCGCGCCCTCTGAAACCTGCGCGCGCGAAGTTGGCAGTTGCAAGGGTGTGCTTTTAATTGAGCAGATGGTGTTGGCAGGCGCGCGAAGTTGTCTTTGGTTCGCGCGCGAATTCTGGCGTTTAGCGCGCGTTTAAATGGGGGTTTTCGTATATACATTTGTATATACATCTTGA
>RFLC01000186.1 GCA_003694055.1 Candidatus Pacearchaeota archaeon
AGAGCGATGAAGCGAGCTTTGAATTTTATCCTGACTCGTTTTTCATAATAACTGCTAAGCAAGAAATTAGTTACACTCACGAAAATTTAATTTCTAGCCCGCCTTGGTCGCGCACTGGAGAAAGAAATACGGACAGGATGTGGACAGACGGCTTCGGCGGCTCGTTGCACGCTTGGCTTAACGGCGATGTGGCAACTCCTTCTAGCGATGCTAGTTCAACCTCGCTTGAGTTGCAACCAAACGCGAGGATGGGGCATATGGTGTTTCCTCCAAAGCCGTTTGACTTCGAGGGGCTTTATGGCGAGAACGCTAGGCCGTTCGTTATCTTCCGTTACACGCCAGCGCAGCTTGAGTCGTTGATAAACAATGCAGAGACTTACAAAAACGACGGGTTTGGAGTTGTTGTGCTTTGGAATTATTTCTACGAGCCGCCGTGTTACAACCCTCCGCCTGATGGACAACATCCTTGTTACAATGACACAACATCCTCTCCTGAGATGTTCTTCCCTAAGCAGTTAGACAAGAGCACAAGTCCGTGGGTGCCTTACGACGGCATTTTCGGTTATGAGTACAAGGATCCTGATTTGATTAAGAACTTTGTGAGAGATGCGCACAGGCATGGTTTTAAGGTTCTCGGGTACTTTTCGTCCCCTGAGTTTGACCCTGAGCTTAGCGCGCCGCGCCACAACGGGTATGCGCGCATTAGCCACCAGTCGATAAATGACACACTCGCATTTATGCGGGCTTTCCAGCGGGAGTACAATCTTGATGGGTGGTATCTTGACAACGCGCAGATTAGCAGAGACTTAAATCTGACTTACAATTTCGTCAAGCAAGTTAGGAAGGATATTGGAGACGACGGAATTTTGTACCACCACAACTCGCTTGACCCGTGGGATGGGTTTGACCAAGTGAATGGGGTTGGAAACTACAACGGCTTGCGCGCAGTGATGATTGATGCTTATGTGAATTACAACCTTGCTGGAGAAACTGGCGAGATTGCTGAGATTGACTCTCCGAATGACCCTTACTTTAGGTTCTACACCTCTGGATACGGAATCACGCAAACCTACTCGGCGCACATTTTAGCGACAAACAAACGCTCGTCGATGTCGGTTGATGAAGTGAATCGCCTCATGGCTCAGAACTTGCACGGCGTGCAGCGCAATCGCTTGTCAAGCTGGCTGAACTACTTCAAGCCGTTTTACGACGAGCAAAAGGAGAAATATCTTGACGGGACTTTGAGTTTTGCTCCTGACTGGCCGATT
Organism: Candidatus Pacearchaeota archaeon; assembly: GCA_003694055.1. Taxonomy (GTDB): domain Archaea; phylum Nanobdellota; class Nanobdellia; order Pacearchaeales; family GW2011-AR1; genus UBA73. The sequence goes on from RFLC01000186.1 coordinate 1,269, forward strand.
GATTCGCAAGGATGGTTCCGTTCGCCGACAAATGTGCAGATAACTAAGCTATCTCCAACAGAGGTGCAGATAAGTTGGGAAACTGATTCGGTGAGCGATGGCAATGTTACTTATACCTCTAACGGAGCGTGGTGGCCTCCACGTGGACCTGACGGGAGCGTGAGGAATGACACTCTTACGACTGAGCATTTTGTTAACATATCTGGACTTGACCCTGGGACAGAATATGAATTTAGGATTCGCTCGTCTAACCGAGCAGCGAATGTGAAGGATGAAATTATCTGGGGCTATGTTGGAAGTTTTAAGATAAGCGATTTGTGATGAGCTGGCTTGACTGAGATAAAGTCAAGGTTTTTGGGCTTGAACTTGAGGTTGTTAGTGCGTAGCTATTTCTCTCATCCTGCACTTGTGCCGCCTGAATTTGCGTCGGATTTGCAAGAGTTAGGTTCGGGCCGCGCTTCTCTCCATCTCAGTATTTCTTGCTTAAGTTCTATCGCTGGTTTTATAAATAAGCAGTGCTATCTCCAAACATGACAGGCA
>RFLC01000187.1 GCA_003694055.1 Candidatus Pacearchaeota archaeon
AATCTGCGGAATTGTCTGCCGGGCATGCGCACAACAAAATGGAGAAGAGGATTAAAGATTTAGAGAAAAGGGTAAAGAAGTTGGAGAAGATTGTGAAAAAAGTTTCTTGAAATGAGCTTTAAAGTGAAAATAGGAAGGTTTAAATAAGGTTAGAAAGACGCTAACTTATGGAAAAAACTAAAATAATGCTGGCAGGATTTTTGTTAGTTTTACTAGTTGTGCCTCAAATTAGCGCCACGCCCTTGTTCAAGTTTAAAAAATTCTCGCTAAGAAATTTTGAATGTAAAAAATATGACTTGAACCAAGACGGAAAAGTTGATTATTCTGACTTAATTTTCATGCGTTTGGAAATAGCGCGGTTTGACCAAAATTCCGACAGGCAAGTTGACATTAACGATTACAAAATAATTTCGTTAAACAGGGGTGCAAGTCCGGCTGAAAGCAATTCTGATGTTAACAGAGATGGCAGGATTGACAATTCAGATTTAATCGAATTTAGAAGAACCATCCCTCGGTATGATTTTGTTAAATCAAGCAAGGGATTCAATTTTGAAAAAATTCTAGTTGACAGAGAAGATTTCAATTTTTTGCGTGAAAGAATCTCAAAGTGCAATTAAGAAACGATAAGTAACTATCTTCTTGATGATTAGGAAGAGGTTTTGAATACTTATGCAAATTCTATTTTAGGAAAAAAAGGCGATCATTGTCCCTCGCTATTTGCTCCATTTGCCACTCTTTTTCCCATGCGCTCAGACCTTCGCGCACTCCTGATGGTTCAGAGTGGTATATCAGCGTTCCCTCTGTCCTGACTTTTTCTCTGCACAACCTCTCTAAACCTCTCAAATCACGTTGCCTTAACTTGTCTGCAAACTCTCCTGAGAAAATAATTGGTTCTAAACCGTCAGTGTAAACTATCATGAACTCGCCTGGATGGATGTACTGCCTTGCTGTTCTGACGTAGTGCATTGCGTTTTCCTCGCCTGTCAAAACTCCGAATGAATGTTCTTCTGAAGGATTGTTTCGGTAATCTCTCCTCACAATCCTGCGCGCCTCTGGATTTTCCCATCCTATTTCTTGGAGTCGAGGGTCTTGCCAAACGTGCTTACCAAACTTATCAGGACCTTGATTTTCTGTTCTGAACTTAACATTGCCTTTGTTATCGAAAATCGCAACTCCGCAATCAGCTATAAATCCGAGATAAACACTTCCCTGGTATAGGTGCGTTCCTGCAGCCACGCAACCTGCGAAGTCTCTCAAAAGGTAGTCAGGGTTTGGGATGTGCTGTGCGTTCCATTCGCCAATTCTTCTGTTTGCTTCTTTAAATGCATCTCTTATTGCCTTTTCATCCCTGTTTGCCGGCTCATAATCTCTCAACACCTCTGGGAAAGTTTGCGTGAAAATCTCTGATGCAATCTTGGCAGGGCTTGGTCGAGGATAGGATAACGCGAATTTTATCTTTCCTTTTAGTGTTCTTGTGTTTGGCAGAAATTCGTAGGGGTCTCTCGTGACTCCGTCGGCAACTGCGAAAATTCCTTCTGAGTCGATGCTGAATGAATCCTCTGTTGGTATTAAAGCTAATTTTTTCTTTTTGTTTGTAGCAATGAATCCTCTAGCCATATTTTTATGCTTCTTTAATATTTTTAAATCTTTCTTTTTATTATGACTATCCAAAGACAATACAAGTGCCTAGATTTTGTTTCTAAACCTGAACTTTAGGGAGTGTTTGTTTTTGCGTTAAGGCGCGCAAATGCGAACGCTCGCGCGCAAGCGCGGAACTTGCTTTGCAGTGCTGCTTTGCGTTTGTTGCAAGGGTTTGCGCGCGAAAAATTCAGAAGTTGCACTTGGATTGAAATTCGGAGTTGTGTATATACATTTGTATATACAATTATATCATTGCAAGCAGTTGTTCTCAATGCAACTGGCGCCCAACGATTGACGCGCGAAAGTCGAGGGCTCGCATTTATCTTGAGAAGCTCTACAACTAGCGCGGCGCGTGCTGCACTCTCTGCGCGCCGCAGCTTGCAAACGCTTGCAGAGAGATTAACTTCAATTTCTAGGAGTTGGAACGCGCTTATCAATTTGCTTTTTGGCTTGTTTTGCTCTCTCAGCGAGAAAATGGAGAGCGGAAAAGAGAAATACTTAAAAAATATGAATCCTTTTAATTTGCATTAAATAAAATGAGCGAGTACATGGTCGTGGGAGAGGATAATTTTGTAGAGGCTTTAGAAGACGGGAAAATTGTGAGGGTGCGCGAGGATTATGCGCGCCGCGAAGGGTTGCCAATCATAAGAAAACCGAGGATTTATCAGTTGCATGAGCGCTTGTCGTCCCAGCCTAAGCAGAGCAAAGAGGTTTTGAGCAGGAAGGCAGGATGCGATTACACCAAACCTTTGCTTGATTATCTCAAGAATCCTGACGAATGGAAATCAGAACAGGTGATGTCAGAGTTGGTTGATAACTTTCATTGGATTATAAAACTGGAGAGGCGCAAGCGAGGACTGACGCGGAAACAGCTCGCGAAATTGCTGGGGGAGAGCGAGGATGCTATAAAGTTGATTGAGAACGGGGTTTTGCCGTCGAAGGATTTTGTCCTTATCAACAAAATTCAGCAAGTGCTCGGGATTAATTTGCGCAAAGATGGCAAGGACTTTAGCGAGGAAATCACTAAAAAGATTTTAGAGGAGCGGCAGGAAAAAGAAAGGGAAGAAAACGCGAAGGAGATTAATGCAAGCGAGCTTGTGGACGACGAGATAGAGATTCTTGAGGAAGAGGAGTGAGCGCGCTTGATTGTTAAGGAAATCTATGAAAACAACACCTGAACACGATGAGAAAATAGCAAATCTGACTTTTGCAACAATATACCAGCACTACCTGAAAAAGATAGAAAGAAAAGGCAGAACGAGAGAAGAATTGCATAAAGTTATAGAATGGCTGACCGGGTTTGATGAAAAAGCGCTCCGAGAGTTCGTTGATGCAAAAGCAAATCTTAAAACATTCTTTCAGAAAGCAAAATTAAATCCGAATGCTCGCCTTATTAAAGGAGTAATATGCGGGTATCGGATAGAGGAAATCAAAAACCCGTTAACA
>RFLC01000188.1 GCA_003694055.1 Candidatus Pacearchaeota archaeon
CAAAGAAAAGCGCATGGAACAACGGGGAGATAAAGCCGAAAGAGCAAAGTTGCGAGCTCGGCACGCCTGACAATCCGTTAGCAAACCAAGCGACCTGCGGTAACTGCAACAGGTTTGTGAGCAGTATTTGCGGGGAGGAAACTCAAGGTCAAGAGCTTGATGACGACCCAGACAGCGGAGTGGTTTGCAGGGACATAGGCTGCGTTGACGCAAGCGGCAAGCGCAGGGAAAACGGAGAAAGCTGGTGCGCATACCAAACTCAAATCGGATTTCCGGGCATACCTGAGCAAAACGGCCAACCGCCAATTGATGTCGCAGGAATGTTCTTCCCAGGCGGAAATCTCCTCTCGCAAATTCCTCAGCAGTTCGTCGTGCACACAACAGACCTTCCGGGAAGCTCGCACTTCCTCAAGAAATGCGAGTTCGGAGAGATAACAACTGAGGCGTGCGGCTCGGGAAGGAGCCAGATTTGCGTGCAGTCAGAAGGCAGTTCAAGCACCTCATCAAAGAAGTTCAGCGAGGCAAGTTGCATCGCTAACCCGTGGTCAAGATGCTTTAATTACAACCCAAGTTTGATTGCTTCGCAGATTATTGGAAGGGCAGGTCCAGCTGCCAACTTGATTGTGAAAGCGCGCCTCTTGGCAACCTGCGCTAAAGACCCTGCGTGTTTTATAAAAACAGTCAACCTCAAGAAAAGCGGGCAGGATAGTTTTGAGGTGTCGTATTGCGCGCCGCGCTATCCTCCGGGTTTTGAGCTGCGCAAACCTGAGAGCGGCAGGATGATATGCGGGCAAGCAACAACTAGGTGCAGGGTTGTGTTCTTGCACAAGATAAGTGGTTGGGCATGTGTGGCAAACTGCAATTGTGTCGATGGAGACAATCCTGGCAGTGCAACACCATCTCCGCAGTTTGTTGCAGTGATGAACAGCTTTTGCACAAGCCTTGGAGATTGCGGATTGAAGGCAAACTATGTTGGCCAGCTCCCTGGCTCTCCTGGATTCGTCACAGGAATAATGAAAGGCGGCGGGCAAGCGCAAATGGCTGTTATGCAGATGCTGACCAGCGGCGGAACTCCTCTCGGAGGAGGACTTGGCGGAGGAGCATTGGGAGGCGCACCTGGCTCAACTGGCGCAGGCGGCGGCTCAGATCCTCTTGGTTTCTTATCAATGATGTTGCTAGGCGGACCCAAGTCGTTGAAGAGCATTTTGAACATTCAGGTTGGGCTTAGCGCTCTGTCAAGCATTGCTGACTCTGAACCCTTGCCAGGAGAGTACATAAAAGCAGAGGACTTTGCAAACTTCAAAGCAGCAGAGGCAAACCAGGGAGTGGGATTGACTAGCAGCGGTTTTCTGGATAGCATGAGCGGCTTTGGAGGGTTTGGAGGCTTGATGCCCCTCTTCGGACAATTCTTCGGCAGAGGCGG
>RFLC01000189.1 GCA_003694055.1 Candidatus Pacearchaeota archaeon
TGCGTTGGGTATTGGAATAACTGCGCCTTACCAGAACTCTAGGCTAATTGTTTCTGGGCATGGATTCAACGGAGGGAGAGCTATCTTCGAGTCAAAAGATCACGCAAACTCAATATTGATTAATGGTGCGACAGGTCCAAGTGTTAATGATGTTTCTTTCATCGCTCTAGGTCAGGGCAGCGATACGAACGGAGTTTTCATTGGAAGGACAGGCCCTGCAGCAGGAGGAGCTGCGGGCAGCTTAAGATTTGCAGTGAACGGTCAAGAGAGAATGAGGATTACGCCGAGCGGAAAAGTGGGCATTGGGACGAACAACCCAGCTTACACCTTGGATGTTAACGGCGATGTTCGAGGTACAAGGCTTTGCATTGGAACAGATTGTAGGTCAAGTTGGCCGGGCGGTGGAAGTGGTGGCGGTGGTGGAGGAAGCGTCTGGTCAGTGACACCTGCAAATAACATTTACTATTTAGCAGGAAACGTAAGTATTGGAACGTTCCCTTCAACCGGGGACAAATTGCACGTTGAGGGGAATATATATGCTACCGAGTCCATTATATCGCGCTCAGGTCCAATAGTTGCGCAGTCCGGAGACATCGTGGCTGGAGGAACAATAAGTGGAGCGTCGTTTAAACTCCCCGTACAAAATAATGCATATTATAGAAGGGCAACAAGCAATACTTGGAGAGTGAATTACGCGGGAAGTTGTTCATCTTCTGAGAGGGGAAAGATTAAAGTTATGGAACAAGGTTCCTGTAACTTCGATGCTTTATGCTGGTGCGGTTACACAGGAGCAACAACTGCGCTACCGAATAACCAATATCAATGGATGTGCATAGACGCTTGCACATAATTTAGCAACGCAATTAGATGTTTGAAAGTGTGCATTTAATCAAAATTTATGTCTTAGAAAGACTCGGTTGCCAGTAGTTTAGTAATTCCTTTGCCCATCAATTAAGAAAAATGTACAATTTGTTTTACAACAAACTCCGAAAGATAATTTTCACGACTCCTCTAGCGAAGGAAATAGAAACATTTATTAGCACTGCTTTGCATTTTATAAAATGGCAAGAGTTTCTTTGAGGCGGATTACGAGGAAAGGCAGGGCTTTGTATCTTGCTTACGACCAAGGTCTTGAGCATGGGCCGGAGAGCGATTTTAACGAGCGAAATGCTGATCCGAGATTTATTATCGAGATAGCGAGGAAAGGAAAGTTCAGCGGGGTTGTGTTTCAAAGGGGAATTGCTGAGAAATATTTTGAAGAGTTGCAAAAAGCAAAGGTGCCTTTGATTTTGAAGTTGAATGGAAAGACAAAACTTCCGAAAGGAGAGCCGATTTCTGCGCAGATTGCCGACGTGGGCGATGCGGTGAGATTGCGCGCTGCTGCAGTTGGATTTACTATTTACATTGGCTCAGAGCATGAGGCAAAAATGCTCGAACAATTTGCATCAATACAAAGAGAAGCCCATCGGAGAGGTTTGCTTGTGATAGCATGGATTTATCCACGAGGAAAGGGCGTTAAGAATGATGTCTCTAGGGAGATGATTGCTTACGCTGCGCGCGTCGGGCTTGAGGCAGGAGCAGACATTGTGAAGTTAAAGTACGGCGGGAATGAGAAAGATTTGGCATGGGCTGTTCGCGCGGCAGGAAAAACGAAAGTTGTGGTTGCTGGAGGAACTAAAAAGGATGAGAAGAGTTTCTTAAAGCAAGTGCGAGAGATTGTTGATGCTGGAGCAATCGGATTGGCAGTTGGAAGGAACGTCTGGCAGCACGAAAGGCCGTTAGAGATTGCGCGAAAGTTGAGAGAGATTATTTTTGGTGAGAAGTAAGAGATTCGTTCTGTGCTATGCCAGCGTATAAACGCAAATCTCCCTAGCCTTTGACATAGATTTGCAAACACCCTCCCATGTTAAATAGAAATAAAGCTCATCACTGCGCCACATCAACCAAAGCGATGGTTGATGTAATCAAGCAACTTGCTTCCAGATAGTTTTATCGTCGACGGGCCGTGGCGCGCGTAAAACTCTTCCTCAGAGTTCCACTTCAAAAACACTGGCTTCTCGCTTTCGGCGCAATCAATCTTCAGGACGTGCTTATCATGCACAGGGTAGAGCTCAAATTTGATAAACGGCAAGAACTCTGCTCCGATGTGTTTCTTGAGAATGTTTGTCAAGTAAAGTCTCAAGCGATCGTTGTCTGGAAATCCGTCTTTTTCTAGCCCGATTACTTTGCCTTTGTCGTTTACTCCGACGAGAAGCGTGCCTCCTGAGCTGTTTAAGTAACCAACAATGGTTTTCAAAACGCTGTGCTCAATGTTTTTATCAAATTGGTTTGTGTGAAGGTTCATTCTTAGTGTGGACTTAAACTCTGTTTTTTCAGTTTCGCCCTTTGCAATAAGCCGCAGTATTTTCTCAGACTCTTCCTCAAGGTATTCCTTTGAGGTGAAAAGTGAGCGGTTGCGCGAGACGAGGCGAGCGATTGCCCTGCTTACAAACCCGTCTTTGCCAGAACGCATGTAAAAGTAGCCAGAAACAGCTACGATAGCTGAACCTGCGAGATTTGAGAGCAGGTCTTTCATTGTGTCTTGCAACCCTCGCTGCAATGCAAAGCCAAAGATAGAGTCGAGCGCGAACTCGAGAACCTCCCATGCGGTGCCGACTGAAAGCGAGAAGCAGAAAGCCAGGACTGATATGACCAAGGGGCTTGCGTTTATAATTCCTTCTTTGCTCAAAACGTACAAGAAAGTTAATCCGACAAATCCAAGAGCTATGGCTGTGATGATGTTTAAGCTAATGTCCCACCACCAAACAGATGAGAAATAACCTCTAGCATCGCTCCAAATAAGGATTCCGTAAACGAAAAGCAGCACTAGAAGCTCGGTTTGCGCGGGAATGCGGATGTTGAACAAGCTCTCAAGAGCTCGCGGAGCAAATGTTGCGGCAAGGCCTAGGATAGAGAAAAGCATAACAAGCTTTCTGTTTTGGTAAACGCCGAGAAAAAATGTGAAAACTAGGAAGACGCGGATAAGTGAAAGCAAGATTGCCCGGGTTTTGCCTCCGCGCCTCTTTAATCTCATAAAATATCAATGAGCAAAGCATATAAAATCATTGTTGTTGCGCGCGCAATTTGTAGTATCGCAAATTTTCGCTATGTTTTATATCCTGAAAGCATGAAGCTGAACCAAGCAAGATATTAGAATATTATTAGCGAAATTATTTCGGAACCTGCACTCGCGAGCGCAATTCAGTTTTAGAAGAGCGAGCGAGCTTGGAGCGCAGCGAACGCAGTTCGGTTTGTTGGAGCAAATCTGCGGAAAGCTACGGAAAGCGATAGTTGGGAAAGTTTGGCGCGTGCGGCGTGCGACGCGTGAGCACGCAACCTTTGGTAAATGCGCGCGCCAGAATTTCAGCGTTCGCTCAGCGTGTGCAGGGAGCGCTGAGCAGAAGATTTTCAATCAGCTTTTCATGCAAGTTTTCAAGTGCGGCTATTGCAAAAATTCTACACTCAAGCTATCGCAATTCTCAACTTGCTTTATTTCTTCTGCGCACGTAACTCCCTTGAAGTCTTCCAAAGCTGGCGCAAGCAACTCCATGTCTGAGTTTGCTAGCCCAAGCTTGACCTTAGCATTCATCGCGCGCTTTGCATTTGACTTAGCTTTGCGCACATCTTTCAACAGCTCAACAAACCTGTCTCCGACCCTCTCCACATCTTCCGCAAGCTCTGAGTTTGCAAAGTTGAACGCTGGCCAGCTGCTGATGTGAATGCTCTTAACACCCTCTTTGCTCGCGTAAAACCTTTGGAAGATGTCCTCGGTAATAAAGCAGGTTACAGGGGAGAACATCTTGAGTATTGCTAGGAACGCGTGGTAAAGAGTTAGCTGGGCAGAGCGCTTTTCCTTTCCATTTCCTGAGTAAATTCGCCTTTTCACAATCTCAATGTAGTTGTCAGCAAATGTGTGCCAGAAAAATTCCTCTGCTTCCAATCGCGCTAGGTGGATTTCGTAATTTTCAAAATGCTCTCTAACTTTGTCGAGAGTTTTTGAGAGCTTAACCAACAGCCAAGCGTCCATCTTTTCCAGCGAAGAGAGGTCAATTTCTGTGGATGACTTAGAATCTGGCTCAAACCCTTCCAAGTTCATAAACACAAAGTTCGCTGCGTTGTGGAGTTTTGTTATCAAGCGCTGTCCTGCGACAAGCTCTGTCTCGTTGAAGGGCAGGTCTGAACCAATGCTTGCGGTTGAAACCCAGTAACGAAACGCGTCAATTCCATACTTTTCTATCAAGTCCTCCGCCCAAATTGCGTTGCCCTTGCTCTTGTGCATTGCTTTACCTTTTGCGTCGAGAACGTATGTTCCAATCATGACCTCATTCCAAGGTCTGCGATTGAAGAGCAAGTGGCTTTTGAGGATTGTGTAAAATGCCCATGTTCGTATGATGTCGTGCGACTGCGGTCGGAGCGAAAACGGCGCAAGCTTTTCGTAAATCTCTGGCTTTTCTAACCATCTTCCCGCTATCTCTGGCGTGTTGGAGGAGGTCATCCATGTGTCAAACACGTCTTCCTCTGGCTTTGCTGTTGCGCCGCACTTCTCGCACTTCTTCTCTTTTTTCGTCGGGTCAACTGGCAACTCATCCTCGTTTGCGACGATTATCTCGTTGCAGCGCTCGCAATACCACGCAGGTATTGGCACTCCGTAATACCTCTGCCTTGAAATAATCCAATCCCAGTTCAAGTTGTTTGTCCAATCTTCAAAGCGCTTTCTCATGAACTCTGGATGCCATTTTATCTCTCTAGCTCGCTCGATTAACTCTTTCTTGTATTTCAAAGTGCGAACAAACCATTGTTTTGTTACAATGTACTCTACAGGCGTGCCGCAGCGCCAACAAGCTCCGACAACTTGCTCAAGTTTTTCCTGTTTCTCTAGTTTGCCAAGCTCGCGCAACTTCTCAATTATCTCGCGCCGCGCATCCTCAATTGGCTTTCCTGCCAACTCTCCTGCGATTTCATTGAGAGTTCCGTCGGGATTGAGCATATTTCTGAGCTCAAGATTATGTTTCTTCCACCACTCAATGTCAGTGTTGTCACCAAAAGTGCAAACCATCACAATGCCTGTCCCAAACTCTTGCTCGACTTTCTCATCTGCCATTATCTCAACTTCTTGCTTGAAAATCGGAACAATTGCTTTCTTTCCAACTAAAGATTTGTAACGCTCGTCTTGCGGATGGACGAATATACCAACGCAAGCTGGCAGGAATTCTGGGCGCGTTGTTGCGATTGTTATTTTTCCTCCCTCAGCAAGCTCGAAATCTATATAGTTCAGGGTGGTTGTGCGCTTTAAGTCTTCAACTTCAGCTTGCGCTAGAGCAGTTTGATGGTACGGACACCAAATCACTGGCTCTTCTTTTCTGTAGCAGTCGCCTTGATTGTAAAGTCGAACGAACGCTGTTTGCGCGACCCGCTGCGCTTCTGGAGAGATTGTTTGGTAAAGCAAACTCCAATCATAGCTATGCCCAAGTTTTTTGAAAACCCTCTCTGCATAGTCCTTCTCTACTTTTCTTGACTCCTCCAAGCAAATCTTCCTAAACTCTTCCCTGTCCACATCCTTTTTGCTCACTCCTAGTTTTGTTTCAACGTACTTCTCTGTCGGCAAGCCATTGTCGTCGAATCCCGGAGGGAAGTAGACCTCTCTTCCAAGCAAGCGCATCACTCTCGCAATTATTTCGAATTGAGTGTAATGCAACGCATGCCCGACGTGCAGATGCCCAGAGCTTGCGTAAGGAGGAGGCGTGTCAATAGAAAATATTTTCTTGTTTGTTGAGGGATTGAACTTAAATATTTCCTCTTTTTCCCAGAACTCTCTCCACTTGTTCTCAATTTCGCGCAAATCTAGCTTTGGTTTCTTTGCCATTGTGAGAGCAAGAATAAAATGTGTTTTAAATTTTTCGTGTGATTGGGAGTGCTCTTCTGGGAAGGCTTGCAAGAGTTAAAGAGTAAATTAGTTGTATATACGTACGTATATACGCAAACATAAGATTTGTTTTTGAAACGCTTGCTATCGCGAAATCGCGCGAGAATCCAGCGCACGCGCGCTGCGTTGAACGCAAGTTGCTTGGTAAAGAGGCAGGTTTCATAAATGCTCGCGCGCTCGCTTGTGAAATTGTAAATTTAAAAGGGATTAATTAAACTTAAAAACGCACTTTCTGTATATTTTCATGCTTAAAATTAACAGCAAGCTTTACGATAGGATTTACATCATTTTGCTAGTGTTGCCAGTTATACTTTTAGGGCTAGCTGTTCTCTACTTGGTTTCATTCCAGGCGCAGCACGGCGACATCATTGGAAAGGACGTGAGCTTGACAGGAGGGACAAGCGTTACAGTTACAGCGAAGGATTTTGACAAAGACAAAATAGAGGCTGCGTTGGAAGAGGAGTTTGGAGATGTGTTTTTCCGCGAACTATCAGACTTCCGAACGGGAGCTAGGAAAGGGTTTATTGTTGAGGTTAACGCCCAGCCCGAAGAAGTGAAGAAAGCGCTTGAAAAAGCTCTTGGATTTGAGCTCACGCAAGAAAACTCGTCAGTTGAATTTTCCGGCGCTGCGCTTTCTGCAGGCTTTTACAACCAGCTCAAAAACTCTGTTTTTGCGGCATTCTTGCTAATGGGCTGGACTGTGTTTTTGATGTTTGGCAAATCAAAAGTTGCAAAATCCATCAGTGCGATGCTAACTGCAAGCTCAATAAGTTTACTCTTGCTCAACATCTCCACAATTAAGTTTCTCGCAATCAGCTCAATAATTGCAGCTTTCATCTACGGGCTTGTCAAGTCAAAAACAAACAAAGAGTATTTGTCAACATTTGTTGTGGGCGTTGTCTCGTTTGGCATGATTTTCTTCGGCAGTCAGATTTTGGCTTTGCCTGTCGCACTTGCATTGTTTGCAATTTACGGCATTTACTCGGTTCCTAGTTTGGCAGTGATATTTGCCGCGCTCGCTGACATTGTCATGACAGTGGCAGCTGTTGACTTGCTTGGCATGAAACTCTCGCTAGCGGGCGTGACTGCATTTCTCATGTTGATAGGCTACTCTGTTGACACAGACATCTTGCTCACGACAAGGGTTTTGAAGAGCGAGGGAAAAAGCATAAACGCGCGCATCTTCGACGCGTTCAAAACAGGAATCACAATGACTCTGACTTCGTTCGCAGCTGTGTTTATAGCCCTCCTCATCACGCGAAGCTTGTCTGAAACCCTAAACCAGATTTTCACAATCCTGCTACTTGGCTTAGGCTTTGATATAATTAACACCTGGCTCACGAACGCGTCGATAATAAAGTGGTATGCTGAGAGGCACAAAGATGAAATTAAAGCTTAGCTTAAGGATTTGGATATTGATTGTTGCAATTGTTCTAGCTTTGCTAGCGATAAAGCCGAGTTTCAGTTCAGGGGTTGTGATTAAATCTATTGACTCAGATTCGCCGTTAGTGAAGGAGGGGGTAACAAGCGGGCAGGTGATTAAAGCAATTAACGGCAAGCCAATCAAAACTCTTGATGACTACGCCAAGGCATTGGAGGAAATCAACTCGCAGCCTGGGGAGAAAAGAGTTGAAATTGTCACCGACAAAGCTCAAGCAGTTGTGCTAACAAACCAAAGTTTAGGTTTGAGTGTTGGGCCCTTGCCGCGGACAAACATCCAAACAGGTCTTGATTTGCAAGGCGGAGCGCGAGCGTTGGTGAAGCCAGATGTTGAGCATATTAGTGAGGAGGAGATGCAAAAGCTCGTTGACATAAGCAGAAACAGGTTTAATGTTTACGGATTGTCGGACGTGAGCATAAAGGCAGTGACTGACCTTGAGGGAAACCGCTTCATGTTGATAGAGGTTGCTGGCGCAACTCCTGACAACCTCCGCGATTTAATCTCGCAGCAAGGAAAGTTTGAGGCAAAGGTTGGAAATGTAACGGTGTTTGAGGGTGGGAAGCAGGACATTGCTGATGTGTGCAGGAATGACGCCTCATGCGCGACGATTGAATCGTGCTTGCCATCTGGTCAGGGATTTGTGTGCAGGTACAGGTTTGCTGTTTACCTAACTGAAGCTGCTGCAAAGAAACACGCTGCTGCAACTGCTAACCTCTCTCTTGACTCGAGCGGAAGGTACTTGAATGAGAGTTTGCATCTGTTTATCGACGATAAAGAGGTAGATTCTCTTTTGATTGGAGCGAGTTTGCGCGGGCGCGCAACGACGCAAATCTCTATCCAAGGTTCTGGGGCAGGGCCTACAAGAGAAGCTGCAATTAAAGCTGCGCGCGCATCGATGAACCGCTTGCAAACAATCCTCCTAACAGGCAGTCTGCCTTACAAACTTGAGATTGTAAAGCTTGACACCATCTCGCCATCACTTGGAACAGATTTCACTTATGCTGTGTTTATTGCTGCGATTGCGGCTATATTCAGCGTCTCGCTTATTGTGTTCGCGCGCTACAGGAAGATAAAAGCATCCCTCGCCCTGCTCCTAACCTCGTTTTCAGAGCTGATTATAATCCTAGGAGTTGCTGCGCTAATACGCTGGAACCTTGATTTGCCGTCGATAGCAGGCATCCTCGCGACAATTGGAACAGGAGTTGACCAGCAGGTTATTATCCTCGACGAAGCAGGCGGTCGGCGCGAGCTGAGCATAAAGGAAAAAATCAAACGCGCGACATGGATTATCCTATCTGCATACTTGACACTAGTCGCTGCAATGGTTCCGCTTTACTGGGCTGGCGCTGGTTTGTTCAAGGGTTTTGCAATCACTACAATCATTGGCGTAACTGCAGGCGTGCTAATCACGCGCCCGGCGTTTGCAGACATAATCAAAAGAATAGAGAGCTAGATAGCAAGCGCGAAAATATGGAGCAACAATTTTTAAACATTAAGCGCAATGGATTGAGATGAAAAGCAGAGGTGTATCGCATGTTGTTGCCGGAGCGTTACTTGTTCTTGTCGCTATCGTTGCCATGCTAGCTCTCTGGCTGTTCCTAAACCCTTGGATACGCATAAGCGCGGAGAAGGCTGCTGTAAA
>RFLC01000190.1 GCA_003694055.1 Candidatus Pacearchaeota archaeon
CTGCCGACGAATTGCGGCGAACTGCAAAGCGACTTGTTGCGCACATAAAAATCCTTTCTTGCTTTTGAAAACGCACCCAACACTCTTGCCAAACTCTCATGGGTGTCCTTCAACTCCCTTCCCGAGAGTGCGAAAATAAAATTAATCTTCTCAAGTTTGCTCTCTTTCAAAACTTTTTCAAGCACCTCGAGCGTTTTCCTGAATTCGTGCGTGGAGAGGTCAAACTCTAGGTTTGCAAACTTTCCGTAGTCTTGGCATTCTGAGCTCAAACGCGTGAGAAACTCTTCAACTGACTGCGCGCCTTGCCTTGCAAGCAACTCTTGAGAGTTTGCAATGAAGAACGCATCGTTTATCGCAGGGAAAATGTTTTCGAGGAGCGAGGAGTAGAGCTCATCAATGCTCTTGAACTTGTTCGCGAAAAGCACGACAGAGTTCAGGCGGTCAATCCAGGTGCTTGGCTCGTACTTAATCACCAAACCCTCTTGCTCGTATCCTTCTATCGGCACAGCAGGCATGCGCGGGCGCGAGACAACCGTGCGCTTCTTGTACAACGGCGAGACCTCAATCACCTCCTCGCCTTCGCGCAAGTTAAGCACAAAAACCTTCTCTCCCTTCTCCCGGTAGCGCGCAACTGAGAGCAACCCTATCTGAACGAGTTTGTTCAAATGGTGCAGCACCCTTCTGTGCAACTTCGCAATCTCCCGTTTTGCAACCTTGCTCCCAGCGTTTGCCCTGCTCAAAACCCTCTCATACTCCGGCGAAACGCGTTCAACTATCTCTGAAGTGGAAAGCTCTCCTCCCGAAACCCTGAATAGCGAGATTATCTTCTGCGTCAGTTCATGCATACTTTGAAATGGTTCAGAAATATAAAAACCTTTGTTATGAGCACTCAAAAGTGAACGCGCGTGTTTCAACAAAATGCTGAAACTTTCAGCAGGTTTTTGAAAAGAGAAATAATAAACAAGCATGGTTTGATATTGCAATGGGCATTAGCTTTCGCGCAGTTCAAAAAAGAGGGGCAGCATTTGCCGCGCCTGCTCGCGCCCAGCCTGGCGCGCGCGAAAGAACGCAAACAGCCAAGGATCCTGCAAACTTAAGACCGCTCAGCTTCAAACTCCTCGCACTCGCAACCACTCAAGCTCTTTCCCGCGCTCTTGGCTACGATGAAGCAAGCCTTTACTACTCGCTCCTCACCAACAACTGCCGCGCGAGCTCGGAGTTCAGTCATGCAAAACGCTACAGGTTAATGAACTCGCTCTACGCAAAAGGCGCGCTAGCAAAAATCCGCTCAGGCAACTCACTCACCTACGCGCTCCTTCCAATCCTAACAACTGAAACTGAAATCATGAGCCACTTGCTCAAACTCTACACCGAAAAGCAACTAAAACAATTCTCTCTCAACTACACCCAACTCTTCACAAAAAGTCTAGAGAACCTCGCACTGCTTCTCGCACTTCTCTCTGAACGCGAAACAAAACTCTCCTTCAACCCGCACGAAAAAAACAAATTGCAAAAAGTTTGGAAACATCTCTCCGCACTCATTCCAATCTCATTAAATCTAGCAAACTCAAAAAACTCAGACAACCTCGGGCTGCTTGACAATCGCGTCGGAGTTAGAATTATCAACATTGGCGTTGGAGCAGAGAGCGAGTATGTTTGCCACATCATAAAAGATAGCAAGCATTCAAGCAAACTTGTTGAAGAGATAAAGAAAGCGCTCAGCTAGGTCACTCTTGTTCGCCGGCGAGGTAGTTGTCAAGGGCGTTGAAAATTTGTATGCGTTTTTGGCGAGTGATGTGGTCGTAAAGTTCGCGCGCCCCTATCTTGCCGCTCAGCTGGTTGCATATAATCGGAACCTTCACACCCTCGCGATTCACTAGGAACATTTCATGCCTCGCCTCGTCGTAACTCCCAGCTTGATTGCTCCTAATTCTTCGCACAACCACACTAACATCTGTCGCGATGTGAGTTGTGTAACGCATCTCTCCGTTGCTAGCAAGCCAGCCTTGCCATTTTTCAGCTGGCAGACTGACAAGTTTTTCCATCAACGACTTAACGCGCTCTCCGCTTAACTCCCTTTCATCCCTCAAATCTCGCTTTGCCATACTCGCGCACTCACACTTGACTATATAAATTTATTGCAACCAACGGCTCTGTTGAAAAAGTCTTAAAAGAATATGATGCATGGTAATCAAAAAGGAGGTGACTACCATGCCAAAAAAAGAGGTTAAGTTGGTTAAAAAATTAAACGGTTTGTTGAAACGGGTGAAGTGCCCGAGATTTCTGCATCATTTTGGCTGGAAAGTATGAGTTCGGGCAGCATGCAGTTGCTTTGCTGCTTAAAGAGGTTTGCAAGATGTCTTTTAGGAGGGTTAGTAACATCCTCTCAATGCTCGGCTTACCCTTGCCTGCGCATTCTGCTCTGTGCAAGATGAGGAAAAG
>RFLC01000191.1 GCA_003694055.1 Candidatus Pacearchaeota archaeon
CCCAGGAACTTCAACAGTCAAATAGTCATCCAATCCGTCAAATGTGCATGCTTGGTTAAACATTCCAATTGCATTGCATGTTATCCCTCCTGTTTCGCTAACCGGATGGCCGTTGTTAGAGCTATCTAGAGAATTGCCATTCATATGCAAAAGCAAAATAGTATCAGCATCTGGCTGTGTTTCCTGACCTTGCGCTACCACTGGATGGATGTTTGTTACGCCATCCCACTCAACATTGTTGAAGCTTGCTTGGTTGACATAGTCCAGGGTTGTGAAATCATCCACGAACGAGTTAGAGCCTGCAAAAAGCTGTCCGCCGCCGCCAGCTCCAGATGGGGATGGCAGCACTTCAAGCGTGTTTGAGCTACCTTGCGGATTTGTTTTTGCTGTGAAAACTAAATCAGGGTTGCCTCCAATCGGCAGCCCAAGCACCCTGTCTTCTTCCCAGCGCACAACAAATGGCTTCCTCGCAATCCCGTTTGTGAAAACAGCCTGCCTTGCGTCGAGCTGCTCCACGCCAAAAACATTGTCAGTTTCAAAAATTTTGAAGTTAACCTTTTTCCCGTTGCAACCCTCTGCAAGAACGCTCAAATAAACTACCTGCCCGTCACTTGCTTCTGTGAGTTTGTTCCCGTCTTTGTCAGTCCAACTAACATCGAGAAATCTGCATTGGGGCTTTGGCCGCGGGATAATTGGTTGCGCGGGTTTGAACATGAACTGCTGTTTCGGCGCGCGCGGCACGAATTTTTTCGGAGTTTGAGCTGTTGCGCTTTTCTTTTCCACTGCTTGTTCCTCTTTTTGCTCTTTCTCCTCGCACGCGCGCCTTGTTTCTGGTTTAACAGCATTTGGACAGGTTGTAAGTTGCACGCATTCACGCGTTTGCTCTCCATCTTTGCACTCGCTCCACTCTCCGCAAGACCACTCTGCCTTGCACTGGCTTGCGAGCGTGCCGTTGGTTTCATTCCCAATCGTTCCGTTGGTTTCGTTTCCCAAAATGGCAGTTGTGACAACTCTTTCGCAAGCTTTTGCCTCCTCTGGTTTGCCCTCGTTCGTTCCGCACGCGTTTGCGTCAGTGCATGTGCGAGTCGACAATCCATTTTCACACTCACTCCACACTCCGCACACCCACTCAGGCGCGCACGAACCAACTTGTTGGCTTTGTTGAGCTTGCTGAGCTACCTCGCTGAACATTGCTTGCACCTCTTGCTCATCCAACCCTCTTGAGAACACCCTCACCTCATCTATTTCTCCCTGCCATGCAAACTCTCTCGGACCACTAATTGTGAACGCATTATTGACTTGCCTGACTGGCTGTGAGAATGCCTTTACTTCGCTTTGCAAAACACCATCAACATAAAGCTTCACACTTGAGCCGTCGTAAACTCCAACAAGATGATGCCAGTTCGTGTCAGTGTACGGCAAATCACTTGCAACCCATGCAGAACTTCCGTCCTGCCCATAAACTCCGAAGTGGAATCTCTCGTCAGTGTCCCAGTTCAACATGAAAACATTCCCAGATACGTAAGCAATTATCTTGTTGTTCGGCGCCTCGCTTAACTCGTTTTTCACCCAAACGCTTATTGAGAATTTGTTCATGCCCTCGACAATTCCGTCTTGGATTGCGTGGGCAACATAGCTGTCCTGACCGCTGAACCTGCATGCTTCTCCAATCGCTCCCCCCGCTTCGCAGTTCACAGCCCCAACAATTTTGAACGTTCTTCCTCCAGCATAATCTGCCACATTCCCGTCGAGATTTAGATTTAGCACCTCTTCAGAGCCAGCGTTGTCCGCATAAGGAGAAGCCATCAGTTTCAACGAACCTGCTTTGCTCGCACTCAAGCTTTGCAGAAAAACAAGCACCTTGTCAATTCCAGGACCTGGGCCAAAGTGCGGCTGAAAGACAGCATACCCAACTTTAAACTCTAAACTCAGAAGTAAAACCAATAGCCCAAGCACAACTGCAAAACCAATAACGAAACACACCTCTTTTCTACACATAATTCCTCGACAAATCTCAGTTAACTCGGTTAAAATAGTTTTCTATAAGTGTTTTACTCTTCTCCAAACCTCCTGTACAATTTAACGCGCCCAATCTTGGAGGGTTTCGCTGCATTAAACAAAAATTTTTATACTTTCTAGAGAAGTTGAAAGATGCACACAACTTTTGGAACTAATGGCAAGGGTTATTTTGCATTTCAAGGGTATGTGCTTTTGCCGGAAGAAGGGCTAGAGGCAACCTTGAAGAGAGTGTTTCGAGAGGTAGAAATCAATAGCACTGGAGAAAGCCTGGTCGCGCGCGGCCAACTCAACGCGTCGAGAATCTTAAACACTGATTCGGATTTGAGGATAGATGTTTATCTAGAGCTCAACACCAGTCGCCAGTTTTATTTTAGGAGCAGCAATTTCATAAAGTGCGCTTTAGAGAAAGTTTTGGGTTTGCGAGGCATCGGCCCTTGGTATCCTTCTGAGGTTTTTATGAGGGCAGACAGCGATGTTGTGCTGCCGCCCGTGGTCAAATATCTCCTCGGGCAGAATGTTCGTGTCAAGCCAGCTCGTTTGGAAGACATTGAAGCTGCCGAAGTCAACAGGTTGCGTTTGCAAAGGCGCGCACGCGAAGTTTTTGGCTAGTGGTTTAGAGAGCTAGCCAGTTGGCCGCGGACCGCCCGGCGGATTAATTATCCTGTCTGTGCAGTATCTCGGATCACGGGA
>RFLC01000192.1 GCA_003694055.1 Candidatus Pacearchaeota archaeon
ATGTGCGAAAGATTTATTAACGTTTTTTCTCGACGAGATTTATGATACTCGGATTGACAGGAACAATTTGCGCTGGCAAGAGTTGCGCATGCGAGATGCTTGCCCAGCAAGGCTTTCGCATTCTTTCGTTCGGCGCAGAGGTGACAGAGTTTATTAAAGAGGAGTTGGAATCGCGCGGACCGATGACGCGGGAAAGAATGCAGTACTGGGGCAGGCGTGCGCGCGAGATTTACTCAACTGACTTCTGGGAGAGGAGATTGTTCGCGAAAATAAACGAGTTTGATAGCGAGAGGTATGTTGTGGATGGCTTTAGGTATGTTGAGCAGGTTGAAAATTTTCGCAGGGCTTATGAGGATTTTTATCTCGTGGCGATTGATGCCCAACCAAGATTGAGATACGAACGCATGCTTGCGCGCGCAAGGCCAGGGGATGCGAAAAATTGGCAAGAGTTTCTGCATATTGATGCTAGGGATTTGGGAGCGATTGCTGGACAAGAAACAGCAAAATGCATTGCATTGGCAGACGCGATAGTTATGAACAACTCAACTTTAGAAGAGTTTGAACGCTCGGTAAAGCATGTGGTTGAGCACTTTGAAAGAGCTAGAAAGTTGGGGCTGAAACGCTAGTTGCATGAGCAAGCTCTTGAGTTTGCGCGCAACTCTCTTTAACGCGCGCCTTGATTGGGTTGAAAAATCTTCCTGAAATATTCAAGCGTGAGTGGCAGACCCTCGTCGAGAGTTACTTTGGGTGTCCAGCCAAGCAACTCGCGCGCCCGAGTAATGTCTGCCTGCGTGTGCCTTGGTTCTTGCACAGGCTCTGCGTAGATTGGTTCGATGTCAGAGTTGTAAAACCTAGCAATCCGACGGAAAATCTCGTTCACCGAGTAATTTTTTCCTGAGCCAATGTTAAATGCCTTGCCAAAACACTCGGCGTTTTGCGTGGTTGCTGCTAGCATGTTTGCCTCGACAACATCATCAATGTAAGTGAAGTCCCTTGTCTGCTCTCCATCGCCGTAGATTGTCGGCTGCTTTCCCTCGAGAATCAGTTTGGCAAACTTTGGTATGGCTTGCGCGTATGCTCCGCAGGGATTTTGCTCTGGCCCGTAAACATTGAAATAGCGCAAAGCAATTGTCTCAAGCCCATAGCAAGCGTGAAACACTCCGCAGTAAATCTCGCCGACAAGCTTGTGCGCTGCGTACGGAGAAATCGGTTGCTGTTCCTCGCCCTCGCGCAATGGCAAGCGCTGAGAGTCGCCGTAAACCGAGGAGCTTGAAGCAAACACAAACCTCCTTGCACCATGCTCTTTGCTCAAAAACAAAAGGTTGTGAGTTCCAACATCATTGCTAGCATGGGTTTTAAATGGTTCTTTGATTGAGTACTGCACGCGCGGCAGAGCTGCTTGATGGAACACAATCTCTGGCTTGTGCAACTCAAAAATCCTCTGCATCTCCTCAAACTCAGAAACATCTCGCTTGTAAAACACAAACCTCTGCTCCCCAAGAGCTTGAAGCTCGTCCAAATTTCTCGCAGAAAACTCAATGCCCTCCTCGTGCAAAAGTGCATCTATCCCAACAACCTCCCAGCCGTGCGCGAGGACCCGACGAGCAACATTGCTTCCAATAAATCCTGCAACTCCTGTAACAAGCGCGCGCATAACTCGCCTTGCTTGCGAGAGTTTAAATTTATTTTTGCATTGCAAAACAATTATTGGTTAAGGGCGCAACCAACTCACTTCAAAATAGCTCACCTCGCGCTCTTCGTCAACAATTGCGATGAGCAACTTCTTTTTTGTTGAATGCGCAACCCTGTTCCTCGCAACAAACTCCTGCCATTTCAGGCGCTCGCCTTCGCTTGTCACAAACACTAGCCATCGCGAGTGCGCCTTGCTAACTTTCGCGCCCTTCTCATAAACCCTAAAATCAGCGCCAAACTTCAACGCGCTTTTCACAACATACCCTCTAGACCGCAAGTCCTCGTAAACTGCAAACTTCAACTCAAAATCCTTATCTTTCCGACGGAAAATTGACAAAAGTTCCTCGTAAGTGACGCCTTTCTTTATCCTTACAATCTCCATTTTGCCGCGTTTTACAAGGTAAAGAGACTCAAAACTTGAGAAATAAACCCTGCCAGATTTTTTTTCTCCAAAATAAGATTTTTCGTTTAGTGTGAATGCTTGCGGCTCAGATGAGAACACATCTCCTCCTCTAAGATATGCTTTGAACATGAGAAAAAAACGGAGTTGGGATTTATAACACTTGTGTTAGCTTTTCGCGCTTGCAGTTGAACACAGCCCTCCTCGCTGAGCAGAAAATCTATTTGCAAACAAAATGGCTAACCGGTGTTGTTTTAATAAATATGCCTCCTTCCTTTATCTCAAATGGATAAACCTCTTTGGAGTGATTTGTTCCGCGCATTTTCAGAACTTCGATAAACCTTTCTCTTTTCTCTGCTTTCCGAATGAAATAAAGAACAATTACCGAGTCTGCTTCAAACTCTATTGCTTTTGAAGTGAACGCGCCGCCAAAATCCACGGGGTCTTCCTCTAAAGTGAGGAGAGAGGTGCAGTGCCAACCGCGAGTCATACCGAACAAAGACAAGGCAGCTTCGCGCTTTGAGAGTTCGTCTTCAAAAAGTAAAGAGAATGAGGTGATGCTGTCCATTGCCAAGCGCGTGACTTTGTTTTTCAAGATTATGCTTTCAATTGAGCCGCCGCCTTCTTCAAGCATGGTTTTGACTTTTATCGGGCTGTACTCAAGGAATGTGAACAAACCTTTTTTCTCGTACTTTCGCAAGTCAAACCCAACCTCAAGCAAGTTGTGATAAAACTGCTCCTTCTTTTCCTCGAAAGTTATGTAAAGGCAATTTTCGCCTCGTTCCATGCCGTAAATCAAGAACTGCGTCGCGAATATTGACTTTCCGCTTCCTGAGCCGCCGACGAGCAGATTCGTCGAATTTTTCTCAAACCCTCCTTCAATCAACCTGTCAAAGTTCGGAATGCCAACCGGAACTCTATGAGGATCCATCTCAACTTTCTTTGACCTTACCCTATCATCTTTGTGCGGCTTTTTCGGATTTTTCACTTTCTTTCTTGCCATGTGAGAATTATGAAACAGCTCTATAAAAACTTACCGAGAAAGCTTGCGGAGAAGATTTATTCTTTGCTCAGCACAATCTCCTCTCGCTCGCCATCTCTGTCAATGTAGATATAAAACTTTCCGCGAGTTAAGCCAGGCTTGTCGTCGATTCTCTCGCCGTCAGGTGTTTTGAAGAACACAAACCCACGCCTCTCTTGCTCAGGCCCCAGCTCTGCACTTTTTATTGCTTTGCTAACATAATCTCGCTCCCGTATTTTGTTTGTCCTATCTACTTCTGCACTTCCTAAAGCAGCGCCTATCGGCGAGATTAGGAAAGCGAAAAAGTTGTTTACCTTTTTTCTCTTGTCGAACTTGTATCTTGCTGCTTCTTCTGGCGAAATGAGCTCCCACTCTCTTTCTGCCGGACCGACAAACCTGACTGCTCTGGAATCGAAGAACACCTCTCTTTCAGAGTTGTTGCTCACTCTCACATACGCAGGCAAGATTCCTTCGCGCAGGACATTTTTCAGGTAGTCATTGGGTTGGTTGAACATCTCTGTTTCTGAGTTTGACTCAAACGGCTCTATTCCTACTTCTACTCCGCGCGAGTTTGCGTAATAAGTGCATTGCCGCGGTGAAATGTCAGGCATCGCGCGAGTGTTGTACGGAACGCACCCTGCCAAGCCAAACGCAGAGGCAGAAAATGCTAGAGATGCGAGCAAGGATTTTCTAGTTCTCATTGGATTGAACACAATCTAGCGGGAATTTAAATCTTTCTATTTCTTCAGATTGCATGTAAAAGTACAACTCGCTGCCGGCGAGAGAGTTGCAATAATCTCTGAGTGCGCTTTCCGGAGTTCTGAACGCGACGAACCCGCGCATTGTCTGCCCTGGCTTAACGTGCGCGTTGTAGTTAATCATCAGTCTTTTGTAAGTTCTGTCAACTTTTTTGTTCCAGCTTTGAGCGTTGAAGTAAAGCGTTCTTTTCAGAAACCCTGGAGCAAGCAGCGCCTCAAGTCCGGCTTTGCGGTGCTCCTCTTTTGCTAACTCTGCCCAGTCAACCTGCTCCCAGCGCTCGCCATTCCTGTCCTTGAAATAGAACCCGCCATTTATCAGCGCCTCGCTCTCTCCTCGGTTTTCTATCACTAGATAAAAAGGAAGTATACCATGTTCAAGGAAGTTCTTCCCCAACATCTCCTCGCACTCTTCTGCAGTTTCGCATGGCTCAACTCCAATCCTAAAATCCTCGCAACTTTGCTTAAAACTGCACTGCTCAAAACCAATCTCAGGCAAAGACTTTCCAGAGTAGCATCCATTTCCAAACGCAATTCCAAACCCTAGCAGTGCAACCAAAGTTTTTCTCATGCGGTTTGCTAATCAACTTGCTTTTTATTGTTTTCTAGTGCGTGGTAAAGAGGAGTTTTAGAGATGATAGCAACGCAACTTTCGAAATCTTTCCAAAGAAAAGGGGGAATTAGATTTCTGTTCTGGAGGTTAGGGAGGATTTTATTGAGTGAAATGCAGCGTAAGGAGCGAGTGTTAGCATATGCGCGAGTGCTCCAAACGCGCCTGAGCGCGTGGAGAATCTTGCCAGCTTGCGAGTGCTTGCTAGCCCTTGTCTCATTGCCTCAACAACATCCTCTGCGCAACGCAAGTCCTTGTAGCTAGGAACTTCCATCTCTGTCCAACTTTTCCCAATCTCCCTAAATGAGTGGCCGTCGCTAGAAGCCAGAGCGCCTAGCTGTTGGAATTTCGGCGCAACCTCGCAGTAAAATTCCATTGCTTTTTCATTTGCTCCCCTGTACCTTCCAAAAAAGCTGAACTCTGCTTCGCTGTTGTAGACCTCAATCCCATCTAGTTGCGAAAGCGCTTCTGGGTTATTGCGCAAATGCTCTCCTAAACCTTGCCAAGAGAATGGATGATCTGCAATTGCAATTCCGTTGTTGTCGCGCGCCCATTTCATCGTGTCCTCTAAGCTCATGAAGTGCTTTGGAAGGTTGTTAGAGCGAGTTCCGAGAACAAGCAAATGCCCTTGAGCTGTTGCAATCTCCTCTCCCTTGACTAACAGCAAATCAAACTGGGGAAAGTAAACCGCGTTCTCAAAGTCCTGCCTTTCATAAGAGCAGTTTTGCTTGGTTAGTGTTTCGTACCGAGCGTCAGCGAAGTTAACCACGCCAAGCATGCCACCTTCCCCAAGCGCATTTCTTGCTCTATCAACTGCTCTCTCCAAATCACCTTCCCGCATGCAATAAGTGCGCAAGTGATTATGCCAATCAGCTCTCGCAATCCTCTCGCTCATAAATAAGCCCAGAGAAATGGTTTAAAAAGTTATGGGTTAGTTTTTCCGCTTGGAATTACGGAGGAGATTAAGAGGAAGGTTGAGATTTTAATTGAAGATAAGAG
>RFLC01000193.1 GCA_003694055.1 Candidatus Pacearchaeota archaeon
CAATTCCATTCCGAGTTTCAGGAAAGTGCGGAAGCGTGAGAGTGACGTTTTGGCCAGCTCCTCGTGGAACAGGATTGGTTGCTGGGGAAGAGTGCAGGAAAATTCTGCGTTTGGCTGGAGTGAAAGATGTTTACTCGCGCGCAACTGGGCAAACTCGCACAACATTCAATCTCGCTAGAGCATGCATTGACGCGCTGAAGAAAACAAACGAAATGGAGGTGGACTATGCTAGTGGCGATTAGGATTGCAGGACAGGTTGGGCTTGAGAGAAAGGTCAGCGAAACGCTTTACCGCATGCGACTCAGGCGGAAGTATGCGGCTGTGCTCCTTGCGCCAAGCGAGCAAAACAAAAAGCTATTGCAAAAAGTGAGGAACTTTGTGGCTTACGGCGAGCTCGACGACGCGACGCTTCTTGAGCTGGTGAAGGCGAGAGGAATGCCCAAAGAAAAAGCGAGCAAGCTTTCTGAGAAAGATGTTGAGAAAATTAAAAAGCAAGGGCTTGCGAGTGTTGGGCTGAAAGAATTCTTCCGCTTGCACCCTCCGAGAAAAGGAATTGATAGCAAGAAACATTTTGGGGTTGGCAAGGGCGTGCTCGGCGATAATAAAGATAAAATCAACGAGCTTGTGAGGAGGATGCTATGAGCCCTGAAATGCCTTGGAAGTGCGTGTGCGGGCATGTTGAGTTTAGCGAAGCAGTGCCAGAAGACTGCCCAAAATGCTTCCGGGTTGGAAGTTTCCAGAAAGTTTCAGAGGAAATGCTGAAAGAACTTGAAGAGGAAGAGGTGCTGTCAATCTATCAGCAAATGGACGAGGAAATGGAGGATGAAGATGGCGAAGAAGACTAAAAAGGCAAGGAAAAGAAGAGGCAGTCACACTCACGGCAGAGGTTTCAAGAAGAAAGGCCGGGGCAAAGGTCATCGCGGCGGAGTTGGGATGGCAGGCACAGGCAAACGCGCTGATCAGAAAAAAACACTTGTGCTAAAGCTGTACGGAAAAAAATATTTTGGCAAGGACAAAGCGCTGCGAAGGAAGCAAAAACCAAGGCTGCCAGAGATTAGTTTGTCACAAATTCTCAGAAATCTTGACACTCTTGTCAAGCGCGGGAGTGCTCAACAAAGCGGGAAAGATGCATTTAAGTTAAGCTTCCCAAATCACAAACTCCTCGTCGGAAAACTTGAGGGAGGGCTAGACAAGAAGTTGGAAATTGCAGTCAGGGAATGTTCTGCTCGCGCAAAAGAGCTAGTCGAGAAAGCTGGCGGAAAGGTTGAGATTGTTGGAAAGGAAAGCGGGCAGGGAAAGAAGGCGAATCTCAATGAAAATAACTAATGCGAGCAAGATAAACTCCTGATTTAGAAACCCAAATCTAATTAAGCGCGGTTATTTTTAATTAGCCCTGTCCTCAAGTGTTTTTCGAATTTCTTCGCACCAGATATCATCTGCTTCGCTAGGCGAGCAGCCAAGATAACCGAAATAGGTTCCAGCTCTATGAATTCCGTAATTTTCTTCTAGCTCAGAGATGTATCTTGAATAACTTTTTTCATCTATTGGTTTTATTCCAACCACAGTGTTCCAGAGTGAAAGATTTTTTAGTTGCTTTACGAGGCGAGTTTCATCTGGAATGATTGCGGTAGGGGTTGCGCTTGGCGAAAAGGTTATGTACATCTTGCGCATCCTTCTTGCGTGAATTATTTTATAGCCCAAAAATGCTTGCATTGGATTTAGGTTGTTTTCTATTCCTATTGCTGTTGTAGTCAATGGAACATAATCTGAAATTCTTACCACATTCTCCGGGCCTGCGACGTATCTCGCTATTGGCTCGCCTTCCAAAAGAAATGCCAACCCAGCCACGACAAGCGCTTTTCTCCAGAGAGGCATTTTTCTTTTCTTTTTTGTTTTTTCAGTGTTGCGGGATTTTTTCATAGACTTAACTAGGATTCAAATTAAAAAAGTTTTAGGAGGATTTAGTTGTCAGGCTTTGCTTCAACCAAACAAAAAACTCCGAAGAATTTTCTTTCAAAGTTTAGGATTTTCAAGCCAGATTTTTTGACTAAAGCGAGAATGTTTCTTTCAAGGTTGCAGCCGGAATGCTGCTCCCAACTTTTAGATAATTTTTGCTGTATTTTTTTGACAAGGTAGTTTGAGCTTGCGCCGTGTTCAAAGAGGAGGATTTTTCCAGATGGTTTGCAAACCCGGGCTATTTCTTTTAATGCTTTGACAGGATTTCGGTAGGTGCATAAAGCTAACGAATTAACTACAGTGTCAAAGGTGTTGTCTTTGAATGGAAGGTTTTCTGTGTCTGCAATGCGGAAGTCAATTTTTCTCTTTAGCTTTAGGGCGCGTTTTTTTGCTAAGGAGAGCATGCCTTCTGAAAAGTCAGTTGCAGTTATTTTGCATTGCTTTGGGAAATAATAGAAATTTCTTCCAGTGCCGCACGCAACATCTAAAACTTTTCCGCGGGATTTTTTCAACAGACGAGCGCGTAAACGAAAGACAAAAATTTCTAAAATTCCTTCTGAGATGTCGTATAATTTTGCACTTTCATTGTATTTGCGTTTGATTTGTTTTTTTGAAAGCATGATATTGTGAGAATGAGAGAGTTTAAGAAGTTGCGCTTTCGTCAGTAGATTTACGTGTGCATCAATTCAGACATTCGCGCAATGCGCGCCAAGCTTTGAGTAAGAAGCGACTAGAAAAATTTTTCAACTCTTTGGCGATTGAAAAGGTATGCCGATTAACGCAGGCCCAGAGTATTTGAAAGCAGAAAAAGAGTATCTAAAAGCAAAAGATATCGACGAGAAAATTTACTGGTTGGAGGAGATGATCCGCCGGGCGCCGAAGCACAAGGGCGCGGAGAACTTGTTGGCAGAATTGCGCTCGCGCTTAAAGAAGCTTCGCGAAAAAGCTGAGCGCGCGCGGAAAAA
>RFLC01000002.1 GCA_003694055.1 Candidatus Pacearchaeota archaeon
AATAAAAATAAACTAATAGCTAATTAATTAAGAAGATTAAAGAATTAATAAAATAAATAAGTTTAATAAACTAACTAAACGAAAAACTTAAATACTCTGCTGAAGATTTAAGGTCATGGATTTTGATTTGTTCTTGACTGAGCCGCGCTGGCGAGTGCTCGAAATCATCGCCAACTGCCCGTCTTCGCCAGCAGAAATTGCCGCGCAGCTCAACACCTCTCTCGCTTATGTAAGCCAACAGCTCCGCCTCCTCGAAGCAGCAAACCTCGTCACAAAACAACGCACAAAGTCAGTTGAAAAAGGCCGGGCTAGAGTTGTCTACTCGCTCACTCAAGAGAACGCTTACATAGGCTCGCTAATCAAAGGCTTTGCCTTCAAAAAAAAGATTAAACTCAGCAACTACCACAAAGCAATCTTAAAAATCTGGTCGCTTGAAAACCCTCAAACCCACGAACCAGCAAGCCGCGCTTACAACTCTCTCCTGCCCCACTTGAAAGAAATTGAGGCAATCTTCCTCGTCCCTAACTCTGCGCACGCAAAACCATCCATAGCTGTCGTGTCTTCCTCTCGCAAACTTAAACCACTGGTTGAGAGCATAGAAAGAGAACTAAAACCCCTGTCCAGCGAACTTGTTTCAATCAAGCTTCTAACAAAAGAAGAGTTTGCCAAGCGTTTCTCGCTCGCAAAGCTCATCCCGCTTCATGATCCCAATTGCCTGTTGGGAGAGCTGAAAGGAGGTGAATTGAAAAGTGAACGCTAAAGGAATCTTGATTTACATCGGCATCGCCCTGTTGCTCGTGGCAGGATTTGCGATTGCTGTTGAACCAAACGGAGCAAGTATTACAAAAGTGAGCACAAGCAGAGCTAGCAGCACTGCTCCTAGCAGCGACGCGGCATACGCAGGAAACCTGACAGAGTTGACAATCACTGGCAGTTCAATCACTCAATCCTGGCAAGGTTACTTCGGTAATGTCTCAGGAGCAATTGAATTGGCAGACGCAAGCGGCAACGTCCTTTACAACTGGTCGCTCGCAAATCCTTCCGGAGAGGTGTACGCATCGACGAATTCCTCAATTACATGGACAAACATCCAGTGCTTTAACTTCACAGCAACAGGAACGCACGACGCAAGCGGAGAAACTGCAGGAGCAACAAGCTTGAACGGAACAAATGTCTCGCAGCTTGAGTCCGCGTTTGGAATCAGCCCAACTGACGCTGACGGAGTTGACGAAACTTTCTCCAATGCAAACAACCACGCTGCGTTTTTCACAGCAAACTTGCAGTTCAGCGCAGGAGAGTGCCCAAGCACAGATGTGTACGACAGCACTGGAACAGGAGTCGATGGAAACTTTGAAGAGGTGCTGATGTACGAGCCAACAACAACAAGCGTTGTTTACGCTGCGCTCATTGAGTCAGGAGCAGTGAACGGCTTTGACAACCTTGACCACGACTTTGAAATGCTCGTACTCGAAGACGGACACGGCTCAGACACAGCAACTACCAACTACTACTTTTTCGTCGAGCTCGAGTAAACCTGAATTTGTTTTTTTCTTTTTTATTTCCTTTTTTACCAAACAAAGAAGCAAAGAGAAAATGAAAAGAGAGAAAAGAAGCAAGGGAAGAGCAGACATTGCACTAGCTTTGCTAGCAATAGCTGAGCTAGCAATAGTTGCCTATCTCTTACTCTTCTCCTCATACAAAACTGATGCAGTTGTTGGCGCAGACCAGGTAACTGTGAGCACAAACCTAACAGTCGGAAACGCATTTCCTGAAGTGATTAATGTGACGATAAACAACAACAATGCAATAGACCTCACCCCAAACTCCACAACAACTGTTGTCGTGGTGGCAATAGTGCGCGACTTTAATGGAGATAATGACATAAGCGCTGTGACAGCTGAGTTCTTCGACAATGCTGCCTCATTCTACGGCGACGCTGATGACAACAACTACCACTACACTAACTCCACTTGCGCCATTGACACAACCTACGGCGACAGCTTTGAGGCAAACGCAACATGCACTTTCGAAGTTTGGTACTACGCAAACAATGCCACCTGGAACGCGACTGTTTTTGTCAATGACTCAATCAACACAAACGGCACAGGAAGCAACACCCAAACAATCAACACCCTCCTAGCTTTGGGTTTGCCTGACTCAATTGATTATGGCGTGGTGAACGCAACCTTTGTGAGCGACGAGCGCCTGGCAAATGTGACTAACTTTGGGAATGTGATGTTCAACCTAAGCTTAACAGGTTATGCAGTCACATCAGGAGATGGTTATGCAATGAACTGCTCGCTCGGCTCTGTGCAGAACATCTCAATCGAGTATGAGAAGTACAACGTCACTGCATCCAACCCTGGTTCGCTCACGCTCGCCCAGTTTGACTCGCTCTACCGAAACCTCACCTCGTC
This sequence comes from Candidatus Pacearchaeota archaeon, assembly GCA_003694055.1. Taxonomy (GTDB): domain Archaea; phylum Nanobdellota; class Nanobdellia; order Pacearchaeales; family GW2011-AR1; genus UBA73. The sequence continues at coordinate 2,418 of RFLC01000002.1, forward strand.
GAGCGTTGTGAACACATTCAACCTAAACTACCGAACAAACGACACTGATGTTAACACAGATGAAGTGAACACAACCTACTGGCGCATCTACGTACCGCCGGGAGTGGCAGGAACATGCACAGGCAACATTGTCTTCGGAGCAGTGCAAGCTGCAGGAACCTAAAATGACAACCGACCTAGCACTAGTGCTAAACCTAGCTATATCGCTAGCAACTCTCCTAGCCCTGCTTTTGCTCTTCCAAGCACGACACTCAAGCGCAGTCAAGCGCAACTTTGTCAAGCTAGCAATAATCTGGTTCGCCCAGCTCGTCTTTCTCGTCGCCCTTTCCGGCTGGACTCTCTTTGGAGTTGAATTCAACTCCCACAGCTTCCTCACAATCTTCTCCCTCGTGCTAGTTGCGCAAACCCTCGCCCTTGCTGAAATCCTAAACTCTTTCCGTCAAGACAAAACCATTCGCAACCTAACCTGGCTCTACATCCTAGCTCTTGCGCTCTCGCTCCTCTCGCTCTCAAACTTCCCAACCTACTTCATCATCCTATCATTCCTCTTCACCCTCCTCCTCGCAAGCTTCATCCCTCTAATCTGCACTCGCGCAGAGGGCATGTTCTACACCGGCCTAATCTACTCGCTCGCATCCCTAGCCCTCATCTTTCTCAAACTCTTCTCGCTCCTCTCGCCAGCATACTTCACCCTCTTCTCAAACACCTTGTTCCTACTCTTCATCCTATTCCTAGTCAAAGAACTAACCTACTTCAAATTCCAACCAAAAGAGCGATTCCTCGGAAGAGAGCAAAACTATTTCCTCCTCTTCATCCGCTACTTCATCTTCATCCTTGTAATGACCAACTTCATCTTTATCGCAACCATCGCCCTCCATGAGCTCAGCCACTCGCTTGCAGCAATGTTCTACGGATGCGAGTCAAAGGCAGTGATTTACTCGGGCGAGGCATACCCTTACTCAGAGATAATTTGCAACGACCTTAACGGCAAGCTTGTCATTGCACTTGCAGGCCCGCTTGTCCCGCTTCTCGTCGGCATTGCACTGCTTTTTGTCGGCGGAAGAATTGTCTCCTCTCTCGGGCTTTTGACAATCGGCTTCAACCTCATCGCTTCAACCCGTGACTTCAGCGAAATTGGGCTTGACCAAAGCATGGCTCTCGCAGCCATCGCAACCGGCGCGATTGTCCTCCTCTTCGCAGTAATCATGCTGGCAAAAGCTAGAATTGAGAGCGGACGCGAAAACCTGTAGCCAGGTGCTTTTCTCATTTCAATCCGCGGCAATGCCTGCCTCGCCCTCGCAATTAAGTTTTGTGTCATCATAACACCGCTCGTGAAGCTTCCGAGAGAAGCGCGCAACTAAGCACTCCACAACTATTGGCCTTCCGCGATTTCTCACACTCAATTTCTCACACTCAACTTCGCGCGCTGGCTGAAGGTTGCGCGGCGCGCAAATCTTCCCTATGTGAACTTTCCCTAACTCCGAACCTAACTAATGTATGCATTAAAAGACTCCACACTTCGTACTTCCAACATCAAACAGCGCCCAAAGAGCGCAAACATTTAAATACCGAGCTTTCGTCTAGCGTTCATGGCGAGGTGTGTTTATTGCAAAAAAGAACTTGCCGAAGGAACAGTTGTCGACGTTTGCCGCTCGTGCGGGGTTCAAGTCTGGGGCGAGCGCATGTTCAACGCAATTGTTGACAACATGACAAAAGCGCGCGAAAGCGGAGACCTCTACCAAGGCTCAGTTTCTTCTCACGCTCCGCAAGAGGCAGCCCAACAAAAAAAGCCAATGAGCATTGTCAGCGAAGCGCTTGAACAACTTAACGAGAACCAAGCGGCTCAAGCAACCGAAGAGAACCCTAGCGCTCTGCACTAACTGGAGATTTTTCCTGCTTCTCGTCGATAAAAAGCTGCTTCACAAGCATCGTTGCATAACTTCCCGACGGCAAAACAAACTCAACCCTGACTTTAAACTTGCCCTCGTTAAGCTCATCGCGCTCAAGCTTGCCAATCCTTAACTTCCGAACATCCATAAAAATCTCGCGCATTTTCGAAGAAAGCACAAGTCCGCGGAACTGCTTAACATTCATCATCTCCCTAGTCAAACCCTCTCTCTGCGCAATCTCCGTCGGCAAATAGCTCGCTCCAACTAGCATCTTCCTCTTCCCCTTCAAACTCCCGACATCCTCCAAAGGCACAACTAAGCGTTGCGGAGGATTCAAAGGGAGAAAAATTTCCTTGTGCTGAAACTTGCTTAGCGCAAGAGAAACTTGCTCGTTCCAAAGGTAAGATTGGTACGCATGGCAGAACAACCTAACAAGTTTTCCGGGCAGACGGCTCAGCGCACCCACATAATCGCGAGGAAAGTTACTTAGATGTTCGCGCGTTTCAGGAATCATCTCGCACGCGCTCTTAAAATCCCTCTTAAGAATTGCCCTCCCAATAACATGGTTAAGCTTGCTCTCGCCAAAACGCTGCTCGTCAAAATAGTTCACATACTGCGGAAGTTCTCTCGGCCGGGAGAGCAGGTTTCTCACAACTATCTCAAACCTGTTAGCAGAATGCGACGACAAATTTATCCTCGCGTTTCCCCTTCCTAAGTATGTTAAGGTAAAGCTCCGCTCGCTCAAACTCCTCGCAGGCCCGCGCGAAATTGAGATGTACTGGCTAGTCACCGCGCACTTGTCTTTCAACCCAGAGTAATTTATGTACTTCTCCTTCACGCGAAACTTCCTTGCAATTATCGAAACTGCGCGCGTCGTCGTGATGCCGCGCTTCTTCAACAAATAATACCCATACCTCCCACGCTTGCGCAACTTCAAGTCCAAACATTCCTCAACAACAAAGTCCTCTGGAATTTGTTTTAGCTTGAACATTTAAGCCCTGCCGTAAATGTCATCCAAGCGCTCAATGTCCCGCTCATCAAACTTGCCAAAAGCAATCTCAAGAATCCGCACCGGCTTGTCCAACGCCTCGACGCGATGCAGTGCCCTCCTCGGAATAAAAACCTCATCTCCCTTCCCAACTTTAAACGTGCGCTTTCCCAACGTAACCCTCGCAGGATTGTCCAAAAACTTCCAGAACTCTGAGCGGTTTTTGTGCCTCTGCAACGAAATCTTCTGCCGCGGGTTCAGCGTGAGAATCTTAACAGTCGACTCCTCATTCAACGTGAACCTCTCAAACCCTCCCCACGGCTTTCTCACAACCTTCCTCTTCATTCCCTCACATCGCATTCTTAGTTTTTATTTTTTCGCTTTCACGCTTAGCAAAATAAAACCAAAAACCAAGCCGTAAAC
>RFLC01000194.1 GCA_003694055.1 Candidatus Pacearchaeota archaeon
ATATGAAAGCCGTCGGCGTACAACACTTGCTTATGAGGTACTTTCGCAATACTGAAATTAACAATCTGCTCAACTTCTTTTTCAACTTCTGTAATTGCACTTTGAATTTCTCTAACTTGGTCTGGCGTGGCTTTTTCTGGGACGACCTCTTTCGGCACTCTCTTAATTTTGGAAATCTTAATGAAGTCGGGGCCTTTTTCCGTCTGTACGCCTTCTCTCTGAAGAATTTCTCTTGTTAGCTGAGCACGTTTTTCTTTTAGCGATTCGATCAAATCAAGATTCGTTCTCCCCTGCCGCACAATAAATGCGCCAAACTCGGTACGAATCGGCGGATAAACTTGACCCGCAGCAAAAGCCCGCAAATAGGCATTGTGAAAGATCCCCTTAATTCTTGGCGATGTTTTTAGTTGCCTTTCAGCTCTCTCAAGTTTTTTGAACCGCTCATAGCGTTTGGCGACTTCCACAAATTTGGCCTTGACCGAACCTTTCGGCAGGGGACTGCCCTTTGGTTCAACGCGCGGCGTAACAGCAATTTCAAGATAGCTGCCTACGGCGGGAAGAACCTGCACACCCTCTTGAGCAATATGCTCGATCAAAGCAAGCCTTACCTTTTCGCGGATGTCTTCGGGCACACGGTCTAGGCCCTCCATGCGCTGGAACTTATATGTTCCAACGTCTTCAGCCTGCAAGAATTCTGCATTTCCAGTCTCTAGAATAATATTGAGAAGCTCTTCCCTCGCTTTCTCATAGTCCGCCTGTGCCTGCCGACGGAGCTGGTTTAGCTTTGCCAGCCTGTTCGCTGCGGTCTTCTCTTTCTCTGTTTTGGGTTCCACCGCCCGCTTGAAAATAACTTCGCGGCCTGTTTGCTCGGGTTTTGTTCTGCGAATAACCGCGGAAGCAAGTCTGCGGACGATAAACAGATGGAAGCCCTCTTTTTTAAGTTGCTTCTCTACGATAGAGGCAAGTTCCTTTACATTTCTCTCCGCTGGCTCGCCTGCGAGGATTTCCTTTACACGTTTCGCTGCCCGCTCAAATTGAATATAATTTACCTTTTTGGGATCGACTCTTGCCTCTCCGCGGGTAAAGGCAACGGCGTCTTCCATATTGTCGAAGACCATCTGCTCACGAGAGTAAAGACTCGTCGCAAGCCATCCATCTGGCGTCTTCTTTATGAATCCGTTGACTTTGGCCGCATCAAATTCCGCATTGAGCTTCTTGAGCCGGGTTTCAACCGCTTTTTGCAGTCGAACGTAGCGGTCAATGACCTCTCTTGGAACATCTTCGCGAATATTTCCCTGCTCATCGGCAATTTTTGCGCGAACTTCTTTAAGACGGGTCAGTAGC
>RFLC01000195.1 GCA_003694055.1 Candidatus Pacearchaeota archaeon
CGGAGTGATTGTCAAAACTCTCCTTGGTGCGACTGAACTGTCTCCGACTTTCGTGCTCCAATCAATGAACAAGTTGTTGTCTCCCTTTGCAATCGCGAACCCAACGTCATTTAGGTCTGTTATATGAATCCCATGAGCCTTGCCATGTTGCCCTGCAATTTTTACAACAGTGTCGTCGTTTAGTGTCATTAGGTGCAGAGAATACTCAGGACTAGAAACCCCAATGCCAACCTTACCACCACCAACCCCCATAGTGACTTTGTTGTCTGTGTTAGAAACGCAAAGAACATTATTGCACTCTATCTCATTCCAACTATGCCCTGGGTTCGGCACAAGCGCAAGAGCAAAACCCACAAGACTTATGAGGAGCGCAAGCACAAACACGCCTGCGACAAAACCCTTGCCAAAACCAAGACCTTGTTTCATCTCACACCTCTGCACTTTAATCGCGCAAGAAGTATTTAAAGATTTCTGTTGTTCTTTCCAACCAACCCAGTGATAGTCGCAAAGCCTTACTAGCGCGCAAGCAGTGTGAAATCCAACGGCGATATTAACTCGCTGCTGAGCGCACAAGCTCTCTGATGTAGAAACAAAGTCAAATACTCTCGCTAAATGTCAGAAAACTCGCTTACCCGTCGATGCTTGCCATGTTCCCGGCGCAAACGCGCGCTTTCAAAGTTCGCGCAAAGTTCGCGCGTCTGATGGCCGTCACTCTAATCAGTGCTATAACTTATAACAATTACCTACGATAAAGCATGCTGCGTATACAAAACTACATATGCAACGCAGCTTTTCCCGGGCGCACGAATGCGAACGTCGCGCGAGCGCTCTCCTTCTATTTATAAAAATTGCAACCAAACTCTCCAACGCAAGCGTTTGCTCACCCAACTTAGGAGAATTAGTTTCAATAGCTCACCTTTCACTACGGCAACCCAGTTTAGCACAAGTATTCAAACAACTACAAAATAAAGTGCCACGCACAACAATAGCTATCTTGCTCTCTAACATCGAGCTTTAAGTGCTCCATAGCTTATTTACTAACGCCAACCTAGCTTGCAGAAATCAGCGCGCATGCAAAAGCGGGTTGCCAAATATTAACTCCGTACGCTCTAAGAGAAAGCCACGCCAGCCCGTCGCATGCAAAAGCTTTTAAACTAGAGAATAAAGGCATAGTTGCAAAGAGAAGGTGACTATAACCACGTTAAAGTGAGTAAAAAACCGAAAAATTTAAATAGTCTTTATTCCTCAAAAAAGCATGACAAACGGAAACGGAGAAGAAAGGTATGATGTCAAAGAGTTCATAAACCATGTGGCAAGTTATCAAGAGGTTACCCAATCTCTAGATGAGCTTAGGAAAGAACTATCGAGAACAGCGCGAGTGGCATCGATAGTCAAGAGAGATGCTGGAGACGAGGCTGCGATAGACAGTGCAAAACGCCTAGCAGAGCTTGAGGAACGGGCTGTAGCAGCTGAGGCATCTTCGATCGCAGAAGCTGCTTATGCTCACTTAGACTACACGCGCCACGGGGATGAGATATTTGGAAAGGTTAAGGGCAAGGGTTTAGAAGCCCTTCTTGAAGCTGTAGTTCCACTTTCAATTCCTGATGAGGATGGCCAAGAGAAAGCGCGAAGAGAGGCGCACCAACGATATGTTGAGAATGCTCAGCTCTTCAAAGCTGTGGCAGAGGGCAGGGTTCCGTATGAAAGGGTTGCTGACAACTTAGCGAAAGAAGCTGTGGATGAGTTCAAGGAAAACTTGCCAGAACCAGCGCGCGAAGGGATATACACTGAAGAGATAACTAACGCGTACAGCGCACTTATAGGGCTCGCAATCAAGAGGCACACCGAGGCAGGTTTGGCGCGCCTCCAGAGGAAGGCGAAATCTGCGCGAGATGAACTCTTTGGAATGTTTGACGAGGATGAGAGAGAATCCCAGCTACGCTCTTACCTCAAAGGAGTGTTTGACGAGCACGTGAATGCCTACCAAACTGCGAAGGAGATACCGAAACGCATGGAAATGTACGCGCTTCTCGCAGGAGCGCTGCAAGCAAGCCAGGAAAAAAACAACTAAGCCAAGGCATTGCTAGCACTTTTATTTTTCCAAGAACTTCATCTTGCGGGTAATATGCTTGCAGCGCTAACAGCATCATTGGTAGTGGTGCAACACGCGAATTTCCTAAAAGTGTGCTCGCTCGGTGCGTGAGCTGAAAGGCGCGCAAGCCCAGAGGCGCGCGCGAGTTCGCGTTTTCACCAACTCCAAGCTTGCAGCGTTTTGGAGCAGTCCATGAAGCAATCAGGAATCTTGTCAGCGCGCAGATTGCCGCGCCTCAAACAAAGCGCGCGAGCGCGCTAACTGGATTTAAAAACTCAAGATGTATATACAAATGTATATACGAAAACCCCCATTTAAACGCGCGCGAAACGCCAGAATGCGCGCGCGAACCAAAGACAACTTCGCGCGCCTGCCAACACC
>RFLC01000196.1 GCA_003694055.1 Candidatus Pacearchaeota archaeon
GGATTACGAAACGAGCTAAATAATTCAAAAAGAGGGATGATTAATCTAATCAAGAAAGCAGTTGAAAAGCTAGAGGAAGCTAGCGCAAGCAAGCCGATTTATGTCATCAGTCATTTTGACACCGATGGCATAACTGCTGCTGCAATATTTGCGCGCACCTTGTCAAAACTTGACAAGCACTTCACCTTGCGCATTGTCAAGTCGCTCAACGAAGATTTTGTCGAGGAGTTGCCAAGCAATGCGTTTCTGATTTTCCTTGACCTTGGCTCAGGAAGCTTGGAACAGCTAGCGAAAAAAGGAGATGTTCTGATTCTTGATCATCACGAAATTCCGACAGAAGTTCCTGGAAATGTGACAATGGTCAACCCTCACTTAATTGGCCACGAGCCTGTTTGTTCAGCTGCAATCTGTTACCTTTTCTCAAAATATTTGCTAGGAGCGAACAAGGATCTTGCGAGCTTGGCAGTTGTCGGCACGGTTGGGGATGCGCATGAGAAAGAGATTGGGAAAGTGTTTAGCGAGATACTTGAGGATGCAGAGGCGACGATAAAAAAAGGGTTGCTTATCTATCCATCCACGCGCCCGGTGGATAAAGTGCTTGAGTATTGCTCAAACCCGTTTATTCCGAAGGTGAGCGGCAACAGGATTGGAGTGATTGAGCTTTTGCGAGAGGCAGGTCTTGCTCCGGTTGATGGGCGCTACAAATCTCTGCACGAGCTTGACGAGAGAGAAATGCGCGCACTCATAACAGCTGTGATGGTTCGCTTGAAAGGCAAGCACGCAGAAAAATTGATAGGAAACATTTTTTTGGTGAAATTCTTCAGCAGGATGGAAGACGCGCGAGAGCTTTCTGCACTGATAAACGCGTGCAGCAGACTGGGACACTCTGATATCGCGCTCGGCTTTTGCCTCGGCAACTCTGCACTAAGGAAAGAAGCGGACATTGTTTACACTCGATACAGGCAAAGTCTCTTCGCAGCGCTGCGCTACTTTTACGACTCTGAAAAAATCGAGGGCAAGAGCTACATGATAGTCAACGCGCGAGACAAAATCAAGGACACAATTATCGGCACTGTTGCTTCAATTGCATCGCACTCTCCTGCGTACGAAGAAGGGTTTGTGATTGTTGCGTTGGCTTACGACGGCGAGCGCATAAAGGTCTCAGCAAGGGTAGTCGGAAGAAACGGCCGTAATGTGCGTGAGTTGCTGGCGAGGGTGATTGATGTTGTTGGCGGTGAGGTTGGGGGGCATGCGAATGCAGCAGGGTGCATAATTGAGAAGAAGGATGAGAGGAAGTTTATTGAGGAGCTGCGCAAGGTCCTTGAGTTAGAGCTTGTGAAAGTTTGAAATGCAGAAGGCGCGAGGCAAGTGCGCGTTTAATTCTGGCGCGCGTTTGAGCGCGAACTCGCGCGCGAAAATCTAGGTGCGAGAGAATTTCAGGTAGAGAGTTCAGCATTCTCGCTGCGGCGCGCTAGCTTTTGAGCGATCGGCGCCACACTTTGCACTGCCTGCTAAAATGCGCGCGCCTCGCGCGAATTCCAGTGGGCGCAGTGCTAGCAGCGTGAGGCTTTGCGTATATACGTTTGTATATACAAGTATTGAGCGCGCAGCAACTCACTGCTTGCGCGCACGCTCAAAGAACGCGCCGCTTCTAAAGTCGCGGCCAAAAGACGCGGCGCGCAAACACAAAACCCAGATAAATTGCGCTCTCATCTGCCGTACGACTCATGCGCCGCTCGTTTCAACATCCTCTTTTGAACTGCCCCAGACTCGACGAGCAGCCCACCTTGCCAACTTCTCAAGACCTCTCGGCGAAGAAAGCCTCTCAAGTTGTTTTTGATACCTAACTATTTCTTCGTTTTGCTGCTCAATTGTTCTGCGCGCCTCGCGGACTTTTTTAATGAGTTTCCTCACCCTTTTCCTATGCTTTTCCCTGTATTTCTTGCGTTCTTGAACAAGCTTGGCGTTGTAAGCATCCTCAAGCGCTTCTCTAAATCTAGTCAGTGAGGATGCAAGCTCAGCAAGCGATGCAATATACCTTTGCCTCGCTCTCTTCTCTGCCTCTTTAGTTTTCTCTGCAAGTTCTGCCTCAAAGTCTCTGCGAGCAGCGCGCGCCTCCTCTGACTTCCTAAAGACAAGCTCCCGATAACCTTGGGCTATGCGTTCATGCCTGGACAACGCCTGCCGCAGTCTCGCGCTCTGCGCTAGCAAACTCTCATAGTTGGCACGCACCTCCGCACCCTCTCTTCTTGTCTCCTCCAAAAGACCTTCGAGATTCTCTATAACCTTTCGCGCGCTATCCAGCTCTTCTCTAATCTTCTCAACCTGCACATTGCTTTTGGCAATCTCATTCAAATAACCCTCTAGAATATCTTGGTGGTAGGGGTTGTGTTCCAAAGCCTTAGCTGGCAAGACCCTCGCAAGATGCGCTGCTAGCCCTGGAGCTCTCTCCAAGTAACTCCTCACAGCACGCACAAATTCGTCGTA
>RFLC01000197.1 GCA_003694055.1 Candidatus Pacearchaeota archaeon
CCTGGCTGGCGAACGATTTTTAGCCGAAAAACCGCCGACATTCGCGCGCGGCGTAGCCGCGTCCGCTGCACGCAGGGTTAGGTGTATAAAACGAGGGGGCTGAACCTCAAATTCATTCATTCTCTAGTTTTTCCCAAACGTTTCTTGTAATTTGAAGGAGCGTTTCTTTGGACACTTCCTTCCATTTAACCCCACTGCATTCTTGGTTACATATCTCTTGCACTCTCTGCAAGAGATTTTTTACCTCCTCTTTCGGCAACGAAGGGTTTCTCCCATAGCTAGTTATGGCCACTCCCCACATAATAGCAACATACAATTGGAAGGTTTCAAAAATTTCCTTCTCAGTAAACGTAGCAACTAATTTATCTTCCTCGTCGTCAAGTGCAAAAAGGGCACCAATTCCGCCACCAATGGCTCCGCCGATTTGCAGTCCAAATAATGCTCCTCCACCAGCGCCCACTCCGCCACTTAGAACTCCTGCAATGAGGGCGCCTATTGCAGCTCCAATAGCAGCTCCGCCACCCCCAAGCACCGTAACTCCAGCTCCTCCGGTTCGAAGCCTCGTCTTCCAGTTTGGCAAAGTTTTAAGTCTTCCTTTGATGGACTTCAACGACTCTGTCGGATACTCCGCCGCAATATCATAGAGATCTTTGGCCTTACTTACAAATGCGAGGGTGATCTCCTCATATTTCTTCCGAAGCCTTGTTCGCGCCCTAGACTCTGCGGAGTTACTCTTTTTGTACTCAAATCTAATATTCTGCAAGCGTTTTATGCTATCAGCTAAGAGTTTTGCGGCTTCAAGGTGGATTTGCTCTTGACGTTCCTTAAACTTTCTTAGACCGAGCAGAAAAATTCTCCTCTCGTGGCTACTTAGTACTTCAGCGATTTCTTCATAAATGCGGTTAACTTTGGAAAATCTATCCCAATGCGTATCAAATGTGAGCACGTGATCTATACCAAGCTCAAAAAACACTCTACGCCATTGCGTGACTCGTCTCTCAAGTTTGCTTTTTTCAACCGAATATGAAAAGTTCAAGATGCCTACCATCTGAGGCTGTAGCCTTTTAATGAGTCTAATTTCTTCCTTATGGCTATCGTCAGGGACAACTTGTAAGCTCCCCACATACAAAACCACATTGCTATCCCTTATCGCTCTAACCGCCTCCCTTTCAAATTCAACTTTTTCTTGCCAACCAGGTGGCAAAGAAAAACCTGGATTCTCAAGAACGGCATCCAAATACAAGTTATATACTCCAGCAAAACGCAATCCTGGCGTGTCCACAAGATACGCTAAAAGGCTTTCATAAGAATACACTTGACTCTTTTGGGTCACGTTTGCTCGATCCCCAACCTCCCCAACTGGCGATCGCATTAAGGTTCTAATAAGCGTCGTCTTACCAACGTTAGTATGCCCAGCTACAGCAATATAAATTCGTTCATTTTGAATACTTTTATCATTCACGACGATACCACTCCAAACTGAATGCACCTAACGTGTGGCTCAGCGGCAGCGGCGGCGACTGCA
>RFLC01000016.1 GCA_003694055.1 Candidatus Pacearchaeota archaeon
ATTTGTCAAGTCAATTAAGAGGGCTGCGAGGATTCGCGAGGAGATAATGAAAAGTAAAAGTGTTGATGAAGTTAAGGAAGTTATTGGGGAGATGTTAGCGAGAAATTTCTAAAGATTGCAGTTGATTTCGGAGAAGTTAAGAGACCTGTGAAGAGAATGGGTGAGAACTTATAGGGAGGTTAAGCATGTCTAGCAAGCTGCTCGCATAAGTCTTTAAATCTTAGCTACCTGCCTATTTTATACAAAAGCATCTAGGTTTACACATCAAGGAGCATCTCCATAGAAAGAGCAAACTTCTCACGCAGCGAAATTTTATCCTGGAGAGACCCTCTCACTTTGTGCACGTTAGCGACCAATTGCACACCTTTTATTAGAGCCTCTCTTATTATATCATCTTTAAGGCTAGGATATCTAAAAGACACTGCGTGAGAATATGCATCAATTATCTCTCTCATGTGTTCGCGAATGGTTAAGACGAGCAGTGCTAAATCTCGTGCAGGATGGGTTGCTCCGGCAAACTCAAAGTCTATGTAGAAATTCCCAGAAGAAGTGCTTAATATATTTCGGGTATGCAGGTCTCCATGAATCAAACATCTGAGATGTTTAGTTGGCCCTGTTTGAATCCTTTTGATAATGTCTTGCGCTCTTTTGCCAAATAACTGCGGGTTTGATTGAACAAACTCTACAATATTTCTTGAACGGTGTTGCGCCGCTAGTGGATGCTCGCATAGCGGAGAATCCAAATATGTTGAATGCACTTTTGCCCAATCAAAAATTGCCCTTGGAACGTCTTTCTTTTTAGAACTTTCCACATACGCAAAATATGCTGTAAGTCCGTTTTTCCCTAAGATCTCTGGAACTGAAATAACCTCGCCAAAAATATTGTAAAAGAACTCTTCTCTAAGCGCACATTCTTCTGACATATATTTTTTTACAACATATCTTCTACCGCCAACCTCAGCAACACCTATAAAATTACGGAAGTTGCCAGGGATTGGTTGAACCCTTGCATGTTCTAATTGCTCAAGGCAGCCCTCCAAACTTCTCTTTTCAGAATTCATGAGATAATCTTTAGCGGTACTTATAGTCAGCGCTCTCGTCAATTCGCCGCTCTGAGCTAGCGCAGCCGGATGTACTATAACAACTCGCGATGCTATAACAAGAAGAGGTATGACAAGTGAAGCAGTCTGGACCTGTGTATGTTTCGCATGAATTCAGGCACGGAAGACTTCCATCTAGCGCATCCCTGCTATCTTCCCACGCTGGCACTTCGTCAAGCAGGGGTTCTAATTTCCTAATCATATTATAAACTAACATATCAAATATATAAATATTTTTATATAACAGTACATATTTCAATTTAGTTGTATATGGAAATTGTAAAATTCTCTTTTGACGAAGATAAGGATTTGTTTAACATTTGGGAAACTGCAAATTTCCATTCGCCTTGGGCAGATTTCACGAAACAGCTGCCTGCTAAAGTGATTTCCATCGCAAAGGGAAAAAAATTTGGAGAGGTAAAAGAATCGCTAAAGAAAATGCACCGTCTCTACTATTCCTCGTTCTTACTCAGTTTGACCCTTAAGTTTGTTAAAGAAGCATGGAAGAATATAGAGGCAGAGTATTTCCGCAGACTTAGAGAAATCACTGGCAAAAAATTTGAATTTGCAAAAGTAACAGCATATTTGACATTTGCCCCCAGATGCCCGTACAATCCTAATAGGCCTGACCCCTGGTTAATGTTCTCTTTTCAACAACCCTTGCATAAAATTCTGAAAACAATAGGCCATGAACTACTTCACATACATTTTCATAATACTTATTACAACACTATTAAAGCCCATATAGGGAAGGAAAAAACAGAAAATCTGAAAGAGGCATTGACTGTGCTGCTCAACATGGAATTCAGGGACTTATGGATATCAAAAGATCATGGATATAAACCTCACCAAAACCTGAGGAGATTCATTTTGCAGAGATGGGAATCAGAAAAGGACTTCAACAAGCTTATAAATGCATGCGTAAGCCGCTTAAATAATGAGAAAGCCCGTAAGCGCTCAGTTTGAGATTAGTGAAGGTTGCAATTATAGGTGCGAATACTGTTATAATTTTTTCCCACATTCGCAATCAGAAATTAGAAACAGATTAAGTCTACCAGTAATTCAAAGAATAAACCGCGCAACAAAGGAGTTGGTAGATAAGATAGCTGAAACAGATATCTTTAGCATAACTATCACAGGAGGGGAACCTCTAGATAATCGAGGGGTGTTATATTATGCCCTTGAGAAGTTCAGAGACTCGTTAATAGATGTTTCGATTAATTCAAATTTATCTCTTCTGAGAAAAGAGGATGCGAAATTTTTTAGACAGATGGGTGTGAGATCCGTTCTAGCATCATTTCTAGGGCCTAATGCGAAAACGCACGACCAAGGCTCCCGCGTGAGAGGATCCTTTTACAGGTTAACACGCTCTTTAGAAATTCTTGCACAACAAGGAGTTAGAACTTGCGTTAATTTAGTTGTCACGAAGAAAAACGTAAGTCTTGTTTATGAAACTGGCGTAGAGATGGTAAGGAGAGGCGTATCCGTCTTTGCAGCAACGCCGGTAGTTGCCTCTCAGGGTAAAGATATTGGAAGCTTGCTCCTCACGCCTCAAGAGGTAAAAAGTGTCCTGGACTCCCTAATAAATGTTTCAGAAAGTACGGGAATTGATGTAGACACACTGCACCCATTACCGCCGTGCATGTTTAACGAGCATGAAAGAGAGAGGTATGCGCGTTTTTACGAAAGGAGAGGTTGCGTTGCAGCAGTTGGAACCATAACTTTCTCGCCAACTGGAGATGTAAGGGTATGTTCTCATGACTCAAGAAGTTACGGAAACATCCTTCACGAACCACTTGAAGATATACTCCAAAGAATGGAAGAGTGGAGAAGTGGAGGACTTATCCCGGCCCAATGCACAAAATGCGCATATGTTGAAATTTGCAGAGGTGCTTGCAGAGTTTCCGCTGAAGCTTTAAGAGGAGAGCTAAATTCTTCAGACATCTACTTTGCGGGTCCTGTGCCAGAACTGCAGATACAAAAACCACAAATTAATGAAACTGGTTTTTCACAACTCGCGCCACTAACCAGAAATTTCAAAGTTAGAGAAGATGCAAAAGGAGTGTACACAGTCTACGCAAACCCGCTAGCCCATGCCACGCTGAACGAATTTGAATTAAGTATTTTAAGAAGATTTTTATCTGGAGCAACTTATGAGCAAATTTCTTCTGAGGTAAACAATCAAAAGGCCTTAAAGAAGGCACTAACAAAGTTACTCTTTAGGCATATCCTAAGGCCCAACAAAAAAAATAAAACGCTTTAGAAAGCTCTCTGTGCTCTTGTGCTCTTTACATAAACCCATGCAACAACGCCGCTTTTCAACCTAACTTTTATTCTTTTGTAAGCGCGAGTTTCATAGCTGTCAATTTTTTCTAGCTCTTTCTTTGTTACCTCAACAAGAAATCCTGAGATTTTTCTGTTTTCGCGAGGAACTGCAGCAAGGAAAGTTTCTTTGGAAATATTTATCTTTGAGAGCGAGAAGTTTTCCAAAATGTCTGGTTTGGTTTTGAGGGTTCTGCCAATTATTCTTTTTTGCGTCGCCGGGTTTTTTAGAGTTGCATAAATGAAAAGTTTTGGCATTTTACAATTTTGGAAAGAAATTATAAATAATTTTGTGGTAGGATCTGAGAATGTGTCAAGACGGCGTGAGATTGAAATGCATCAGTGAACGCTGAGACTTTGCAGAAATACGGCTTTGGATTCTGTTTGATTTTTTGGCGAGGGAATGTTTTGTAGACGTGGCTAGCAATAATTTTAGCGCGCTTTGCAGCTTTTTGCTGCTTGCAAGTTTTTTGCAGGAGTGAAAGCAGAACTTTGTATTTTTTACTTCTTCGTTATTTGAGTGCTAGAAAAAATTGTTGGGGGATGAAGGTTGAGAGGTTTTGCTTTCAGAAAGAGATTAGTTAGGTTTGCGAGGGGTTGTAGCGGGTGTTGTCGTTGTCATCGCAGAAATTAACGAGCGCAGGACGGGTAGAGGGGTTGCACAGGTTGTTGCTCGCGAGGTAATCTCCGTTTGTAGGCACTCCGTCGTTGTCTTCGTCATCGTCAGTTGTGAAAATAACCTCAGCTCTTGCTGAGTAGTCTGGGCTTGAGAGGTCTGAGCTAATTTCGAAGTCGTTTTGCCCGTGAGTTAGTTCCAATCTTTGCGCCGGGTCAAGAAGGAATGTGCCGAGGTTTTCTAGGTTTGCGGAGTAGAGCGAGAATGAATTTGAGTTGCCGTCGTAGGCAAGCATGTACGCGTCAGCGCCGGAGGTTGAGAGGTTGACGTTGAATGTTATTTGCCGGGAGTTGATTGTTATGCGAGGGTTGACAATTTTGTTCTCGCCGTTGTTCTTCTCTGCCAGCGCTTTTAGCTCGTGGAGCTGGATATTAACCTCTTGACTTGGTTGAACATTATTTATGAAAACATAAACTTCATTGATTTTGCTGAAGTCAAGGGACCAGTGCCGCTTTTTTGCGATGTAACCTTCCCAGTCAATTCTCTCGCCTCTTTCGTTGTAGTCTTCATTCTCTCCTGCTGCGTCGCCGAGAACGAGTTCGCGCGTGCCTGAGAAGTCAATTTTGAATTTGTAGTCCCTCATTGCAAAACCATCTTTTTGTATGCGCACCATGCCCACAGCGCCGCTGTTGTCTCCAGTTATCTTTATTGCCAACCCTCTCTTGTTTGTTAAATCAATCCTGCCTGAAAGAGGAATTCGTATTTTACACCCTCCGGGTTTGCCTCCGTTGTTGGAAATTCGCAGATGGCCGTTATTATCTTGCCATTCACAACTCACGCTTGAGCTCGAGTTCGTTAACTCAAACCAGTTATCAAAGTGGTCTGTTATAGTTAAATGCTGAGGGTCGTTGTAGGGGTAGTAGTCAAACCTTGCTTTGATTACAAAGCTGGCGTTTTGCGCGCCGAATGGGTTTTGGATTGTGTAGTGCGCTGGACTGCTGGAGCTCCAGCTTGCGTAAATTCTTTGAACGGATTTGTTAATGAACTGGTATCCGCCCAATTGCGGAACATAAACTAACTCTGCTTCTGCGTTTTCGTTTTGCAGGTAGTCCGTTATCTGACTTGGGATTGTAATTTGGCCAGAGCGCGTTTTGTTTAGGAACTCGTGGTAGAATCCAATTAATGAGAAGAGCTCGTCGAGCTTTGCGTGGTTTGTGTAGCTTGGGTCAAGCTGCATTCCGACAGAAGTGTCAAACGCAATTGCTTTTGTCATGAGGTAATGCAAGTCATCTGCTGTTGTCGCGTCAAAGTCAAATTTGCCGTTTGTTATGTAGCTTCCTGCAAAGCGCCACCAGCCGAGCTCCCGGTACATGTAATGCGCAAACTTATCAGCAGAGTTTTCGATTGTCTTAACCTTTGCTTTTGTGTACTCTTTGCTTTTGTAAACAGCGCCGTCGTCAGTTGCGATGCGATTGTCATACCACCAACCAAATGTTGAGGTAATGCCTCCTGTTTGGTAAAGCGGCACTTGGCTTGATAGCTCTTCAATTTTGCGCAAGTAAGGCACTAATCCAAGTTTTGCTTTCATAGTGTTGTCTTCATTGCTTTTGCGCGCAAAGCCCGGCATTGTGACATAGCTGTCGGTGCCGTCGATATATGCCATTTTAGCATTCAAGAGAGAGAGGGTTTGAGCAAATCCATCTACTGATTGGTTGAACGCTGAGCTGCCGTGTTTTAAGAAAGGCAGTCCGAGGTAATTCAGGGGAACAATGTATACGCTTTCTCCTTGGTCGTGCGAGCTTGGACTTGTGCCATACATTCCTCTCCGGCAGTCTTCCAAAGTAGGGTCGTTAACATTTGCGCACTTGAATAGCTCGTTCCCAATCAAGTAGTATTCACCTCTTCCATCGCTCAGGAAATGCGTTAAGTTTGAGTTTTGCCCGTTTTGGAGAACTATGTTTGCATTTCCGCTGTTTACTGTTAGCGAGTCAAGCTTGCCGATGTAAAATGACTCAATCAATTCATTTAATGGTTGGGATGGGTTTGCCCAGTTTATCAGGTTGTCTTGCCTGTCGATAACTCCCAAGTGCGTGTGGATTCCCACTTTTGTGCCGTTGGAAATGAAATCGTTTAGTTTTGCTTTCATTTCATTTAAGTTTGTGAAATATCTAGGCTGAGTTTGACTTCCTCTGAGCAGTGCGGACTTTGCGAGGAATTGCGGGAATTTTCCGAGCTGCGCTAGGTGGAGCAATTCTGCGTGAGTTGCAGGAGTGTGTTTGGCGAACAAATAAGACTCTTTTGGAACATCTGACAAGCGCAACCATTTGTCGTCGGAAAGTATTGTTCTTGGCAGCTCTGCGTGAACGCTAATCATCTCTTGTTGCGCTGTCAAGTACTCTTGCTTTGGCGCAGTTAGCAAAGCGCCCTTAACGTTTCCCATTCCGATTAACGGGCTTGCAAAGCATCTCACGCTGTTGCGCTCGCAATATTGGTTGTTGTAAACCGCGCAATCTTTTATCACTCCGCATGTTGTGCTTGGGCTCATTGAAAGCGCTGCCATGAAAAGCTCGTTGTCATTTGCAGAGTATGCCCA
>RFLC01000198.1 GCA_003694055.1 Candidatus Pacearchaeota archaeon
CCTCATAATTAAGGGCCCTGATATAATGGATTTATTTTACTTAAAATAAAAACGAAATTCAACAGCGTTAGGAAATATTGATCAGATAGCGCGGCGCCAGTGCCATGAGAAAACTTTTTAAAGCGACTTTTTCTCATTCCAACGAAAATGTTCTACAAACTTGAAGTTGAGGATCATGTGAGAGTTGAGCCAAGGTACTTTGGTTTGCCGACGAGGGAAGCAATTGAGCAGCAGCTGAATGAGGATTACGTCGGAAAGGTGAACAAAGAGCTGGGGTATGTTGTAGCAGTGCTCTCAATCGGCGATATTGATGACGGCGTTCTCATTCCAGGGGATGGGGCAGCTTACTATCGCTCGCAGTTTGAAATCCTTGTCTGGAAACCAGTTTTGCACGAAATAGTTTACGCAGTTGTTTCAGACATAGCAAACTTCGGCGCGTTTGTGCAGGTCGGTCCTGCTCAAGGAGTCATTCACATCTCACAAACAATGGAAGACTATGTAACGCTGAGCAAGTCAGGGGTTTTCACAGGCCGCTCGACAAAGCGCACACTTTCAAAAGGTGACGAGTGCATCGCAAGGATTGTCGCAATTAGCTACAAAGCAGACACTCCAAAAATCTCGCTCACAATGCGCCAGCAAGGTCTAGGCAAACTGCAATGGTTGGAAGAAGAGAAAAGGAAAAAGGAAAACCTTGCCAAAAAGCCGGCCGCGAAGTCAAAGAAAAAGGGAGGTAAGAAATAATGGCGAAAGAAAAAGCCTGCCCGAATTGCAAGCTCATCGTTACAACAAGCAAGTGCCCGCGTTGCAACACTGGCGAGTTGAAGGAAAACTTCAAAGGCAAGCTCATCCTTCTTCGCCCAGAAGAGTCAGAAATTGCAAAACGGCTTGGAATTAAACAAGAAGGCGAGTATGCAATAAGACTATGAAAATTCTCTCAGACCTTCGCAACGAGTTGTTGAAGAGGCGCGAGATAGTTGTTAGTTTCGTTTCTGAGTCAAACCCAGGGTTTGCAAATTCGCTGAAAAAGATTGTCGGAGAGTTCAATGTGCCAGAAGAGAATGTGGTTGTCAGGTCTGTGCGAAACAACTTTGGAACGCGAGAGTTTGTCGTCGAGGCGTTCATTTACGACTCTCCACAAGACAAGGAGAGAATTGAGCCAAAGAAAAAGAAAAAAGAAAGCTCCTAGCTATCAATTCTCAACGAGGTATTGCTGAATTGCCGGCAAGAAATGTCTTAACCGCTGTCCGAACCAAAATCTCTCTAAGCCATCTTAGCATCTCCATGAAAAAGAGTTCTAAAAAAGTTGGAATTGTCATGGTTGTAAAATATCGAACAAAGAACAAAAAACTTATTAAATGCTTCTTGATTTAAGTGGGGATGGGTGCAAATCCGGGGAAAGAGAGCGAAGGGCAGATAGACATTCGCAATTACACTCCTGAGAAGCTTGCGAAAGATCTTGCTAATTTGATAAAAGACAGGCTCGGGATGGACAATGTTTCTCTAGACACTAAACTTAGCGAGCTTGACATGGACAGCTTAGATGGGGTTGAGCTGGGGTTGAGCATAGAAGAGAGATACAAAGGGGTGGAGATGCCTGATGAGTATGAGGTTATTAAGGATATGAGTGTCAGAGAGTTAGCGGATTACATTCGTACGCGCGCGCAAAATTCTGAGTGAGCTGCGCGCGAAG
>RFLC01000199.1 GCA_003694055.1 Candidatus Pacearchaeota archaeon
GATTGCTTTGCAGGTTTACTCTTACAAAATTAAAAGTGCGGGGAAGAATTACGGGAAAGGAATTCTTAGCGCTTTTTCAGGATTTACAGCAGGAATCTTCGGGACAGCTGCTTGCTCGTCGTGCATTGCCGCAGTGTTCGGCTTTCTTGGTTTGGGTGGAGTGTTCTTTTTGGTTAAGTATCAGTGGTATGTTGTCTCAATTTCCATAGTCTTGGTTTTGATTTCAGTTTATTTGACAGCCAGGGCAGTGGATAAAGGTTGCGAGGTGTGCAAATGAGCACAACTTTAAAGATTAAGAAGAGAACGCTCTGGGTAATAGCAGTTGCAGTTGTTTTAGTTGTCGGGTTTTTCTTTTTGAAAGGCAATTCGCGAAATGAAGTTTCAGATGTTGCAAATAACGCAATCGGAGCGCAAGTTGGAAATATTGCTCTAGACTTCTCTCTGAAAGATGTTTCTGGAAATGTTGTTTCGTTAAGCCAGTTTAAAGGCAAGAAAGTTGTTCTAGCGTTTTTCGCGACGTGGTGCACGCCTTGCCAGATAGAAGCCTCGCGTTTGAAGCAAGTGGATGATGAAACTGGAGGAGAGAAGTTTGTTGTTTATCAAATTGGGGTTGACAACAGAGAGAGCGAGGATGATTTAAGGAATTTCAAAAACCAGTTTGGGAATGATGATTGGATTGTTGGCTTTGGGTTTGATGTTGCTCAAAAATACAACGTGAGATCGTTGGATACGACTTTGATTATTGATGAGAATGGAAAGATAGTTTACAGGGATAATGGAGTTCCTGCTTCGTTTGAGGATTTGAGAAAATATCTAACATGAGAGTAATCAAGGCATTGAGATTTAGGAAGGCAAGGAATTGGGGAATTGTTGCTTTTGTAGCTGTGGCTTTAATCCTGCCGGTGATTCAGACAGGTTTTTTGCAAAACAGCATAAAGTCCTGGTTTTTGACTTTAATTAAAAGTCCGCTAAACTCTGCGCTTTACCTAATTTTTTCTTTGCTTTTTGGAATGTTGATAAGTTTGCAGATTTACAATTCAAGCAATATAAAACTCTGCAAGGATTGCAACACAAAAAAAGGCTTGCGAACAGGAATTTTTGGTGTTGTTGTCGGCTCTCTCG
The DNA here is from genome assembly GCA_003694055.1 of Candidatus Pacearchaeota archaeon. GTDB lineage: Archaea > Nanobdellota > Nanobdellia > Pacearchaeales > GW2011-AR1 > UBA73. The sequence goes on from RFLC01000199.1 coordinate 1,123, forward strand.
TCGGTATTTGTCCTGCTTGTGTTGGTCTGCTTGGACTTGTTTTGCCACTTGGAGTTTCGTTAAGTCTGACTTATTACGGATGGGTTTTCATGTTGCTTGCAATTCTTTTGATGTTGCTTTCAATTTATCTCTTGAAAGGGTTTGAGAATGACAGCTCGGGAAAGTGAGTCGCAAAAAAAGATTCAGGAGATTTCTGCTCTCGCGCTTGTCGCGGTTTTATTTTTAGCTGCTTCGTACCTTGCTCAACGCTATGCTGGTTTTTTTGAGCGCTATGTTGGCAACTCTCTCCTTGGCATGCTGGCATATGTCTTTATCGTGATTGTTTCAATTGTCATTGCTCCAGTGAGCGCAGTTCCGCTTATGCCAATTGCCACGCGGTTGTGGGGGGTTGCTGGCTCAGCGCTCCTGAGCATTGCAGGGTGGACAATCGGAGCAGGCATTGCCTTCCAGTTAGGCAGGATTTACGGAGAGAGGTTAGCGAAACACGTGGAAGGAATTGAGAAAGTTAGAAAAATGTCAGAGAGAATTCCAGAAAGCAGAGTGTTTTTGGGAGTTGTGCTGCTGCGCATGCTTGTGCCGGTTGATGTGCTAAGCTACGCCCTCGCTTTGTCAACTAAAATAAAATTCACAACCTATATTTTAGCAACACTTATCGGGGTGAGCCCTTTCGCGTTCGTGCTAGCTTCTCTCGGAAAAGTGCCATTGAAGTTGCAAGTAATAGTTGTTGCTATCGCGCTGGCGGTTTTCGCGGCATGGAGGGCTGTGCAAGGTTTGACAAACAACCATAAACGCAAGCATTGAAATGAATAAAAGCACGCAATTAGCCAGCAATTGCTCTTTCGCGAAAGGCAACGGCACTATCCTTTAAACGCATCTCTGCCACTATGCGATGCAGCAGGGGCAAACTTAGACGCTCACGAATTCA
>RFLC01000200.1 GCA_003694055.1 Candidatus Pacearchaeota archaeon
CGCGTTTGAGTTTTGCAAGTTAATGTGCTAGCAGGGAGTTGAAAAATTATGTATATACAAACGTATATACACAAATCCGCGCGTTTCAGAAAGGCGCGCGTCCGACACTCGCGCGACGCAGCGCGCGCCACTCCAATCACTGCCCTCTCAACCTTGCTTCTAGATTTGCGCACATCTAACTTCTGCACTTTCAGTTAAGCCAAGTTCTGAGCATTGATGCGCAAAAAATCCTGATTAGAAGTTTTAATTCCCACTAAAGCAAGTGCTAGGAAAACGATGCGCCGGCCGGGACTCGAACCCGGGCCATCGCCTTGGAAGGGCGAGATACTAACCACTATACTACCGGCGCACTAAAACTTACTCAAAACGATTTTTAAGTTTTTACACTAAATAATAAGATGTAAAACGCGCACGCAATACTGCTGAATTGACAAAAGCAAACTTTTTATACCGACATTCTCTAGCGTGATATGGCAAGAGTGCTTGTTGTGCCGCGGGAAAAACTATTCAAAGAAAAACATTTCACAGGGTTTTGCCAAAGTAGCGAGTTTAATTTTCTCGAGTGCATTGAGAAGAATGGCGAATTTGCAGAGCGAAATGAGGAGCTTGAGAACAACCGAGAGCTTTTGCAAATAATACCTTATGTTTGGATAGTTGACAAAGGAAAAGGCAGAGTGTTTGTTTATCGCCGCGCTTCTAAAGAAAGCAATTACCAAGAGAAGAGGTTATTCGGAAAGTGGTCGGGAGGAGTTGGAGGGCATATTGAGGTTAGAGATGGAGAAAACTCAAACGCATTCTACGCAGGAATGAGGCGAGAGATTGAAGAAGAGGTATCGATTAAAAACTACAAACAGCCTATCATAATCGGTTATTTGAATACAGAGAATGAAACAGGAAGCGTGTACAAGGTTCATTTCGGAGTGGTTGGAGTGCTTGAAACAAGCGAAGAAATTCAACGCAACAATGAAGAGCTAGCGCAAACAATGTTCCTAACGCCGAGCGAAGTGGATAAGTTGTTTGAGAACGAACGAGAGAATGTTGAGGTTTGGAGTTTAGTGAGCTGGCCGCATGTGAGAAAGATTATTCTATCTTAGGCAAGATTGTTGTATAGCGAGTGCTGAGGATTCGCTCCCAGATTTCTGCATCAGATCTCTCGACGCGAGTTAGGGTTTCGTAAAGGTGCGAGCGATAGTTGTCTGCAACGAGAGCATGGTGAACTCTCTCAAGGTCTTGCAAGGTTTGTTCGTCTATCATGCCGTCTGCAATTAGCTGGCGATCGATGTAGCCAGCCTCGGCAAGCATGTCGTAGTCAATGCTCAAGCGCGTCCTCACATCCCTCACGAACTCCGGAGAACTCCCAAAAGCTCTCTCATACGCTCGCGTTGATACATCTGTAGCAAGAAGAATCATTTTTGTCAGCTCGGGCGTGAATTCTCGCGTCCATAGCTCAGAACCAAGAGCAGGGCGATCGTGCTGCAAGAACCCCATCTCAAGAAGCATTTTTCGGACCTCCTCTGGAGGCGAATTAGTTAAAAGTTCAAAACTGCGCACATACTCTACGCTAGCCATCATTCCCTCTTTAGCCGCTTGCGCGATGCTTGATAAGCACCTTCCAAAGCTCCGAAATATTTTTCTGGATTGCGTCTGCCTTGCGAGAGGTGCGGGTATCGTTTCATAATCTCCTCTTTAGAAAAACCTGAATTCCGCAGCGAAGCGTAAACTTCTGCAGGCCTTCCCTCAAATTCTCCTGCGCGCACTTGTGCAGGCGGCTGGATTTGTCGCTCGCGCGGCGAGCTGCGCTCCTGAATATAACTCTCAAGCTCTCTCTTGTTTAAGTATCTTACTCTGCCTTTAGTTCTTGCCACACTCAACCTGCCTTGCTCAATTGCCTTTGCGATTCTCAGGCTATACCCTTGGACAGATATCGCGGGTTGGCCGTTTTCTTGCGCATAGCTGCGCCAAATTTTAGCTGCTTCCCAAATACTCACTAACTTCTCTTCTTCTGCACGACTATCTTTCTCCGAATCCTCGGTGAGCTTCTCTTCAAGCCCGCGCCTCAATTGCCGACTTATTCCAACTATTCTAGATTTCAAAACACCTTGGTCGTGCGCTTCCTCCAACGCTTCCAGAAACTGACGGTAAGCATCGACATACTCCCAATCCCCGCTAACATAAATCTCTCGCACTAACTTAGTAGCTATCTGCTCGCTCTTCCGCCTATGCCCTTCAACAATCCTTCCAATTCTTTCTGCGATGCTAGCCATTTTTCCTCTTGGCATTCCTTCTCATTAGCAAGCATCTATTTAAAATTTGTTATTCTGCAGTTGTCCGATACAGATGCCATTGTATAAAAGCAATAATTGGAAAGATTTATAAATACTACAACGCTCAAATTTTGCATGCAAAGCAGGGTTATCGTGAAGATTAATGGCAAGCAGGGTAATGGAAAGCTTAAACTAGACCCGGGCATAGGGTTTGTTTCTGCCAATAAAATAAGACAAGAACTGCGCAAAAAAGGCATTGAGGCAGGGGTGAACTTTGATAGGCGTAGCAGAAGAATTGTTGTTTCCTACCATCCTCAGCAGGCTGCCGAAGCTCTCGTCGGAGATGTTGTAAGGCATAGTCTGCAGGGTTTGAAGATTGTAGTGCAAACTGAACCCAAGGCGGAGCATGAAACTAACCAAGGAAACGCAAAAGAAGCAAATCATGAAGTGAACCGAAGACTTGCTAGCAGGGTGGCTGATTTAGAGCAAATGATAGGAGAACTGCGCGAAACGAACGCGCTTCTCTCTCAAGAACTTGAGACAAGAGTTGAGCCCTCGCAAATAACTCCAATAGAATATCTCTCACATTTCTTGCGAGCAAACGCTTTTGAAGAGTTTGCAAGGGCAGACGAGATTTACTCCCAAGCAGAAACTGAATTTAGGAAAAAAGTCGGGATTTGTACAAACGAACCTATCTCCAACATTATACACTTGGCAACAGTGCCATTGCACTACGCTGACCCTAGATTTAGAGAGCTTTACAAAGAAGCTAAAAAAGCAAACGCAGAGTTGGAGAAAGCAAGAAAGCTCGCAGCGCAAGCTAGCGAGTTTGAGCTTGTTAACATCTCTATCGACACAACCCCTGCGCGCGAGCTTGCAGATAAGCTGCAGAGAATGAAGCAAGAGTATGATTCTCGAAGGAAAGCATATAATGAGTTTGCCTCTGCAGTTTCTGGTATAAATGTTAGCTACGCAGACATAACTTTTGGTGGCGAGAGAACAATAGTTCTTCCTTTTGCGTACAAACCGCAAGAGGAGATGAGTGCGTTTGAGAAACTTGTTAGTGCGTCAGTTGGAGGAGAAAATTGCAGTAAAAACATGAGGAAGGGGTATTGCGAGTTAGCCACTATCGTGTTTCCTCGAGGTAGCTTTCCAACTTCTCAAGGCGAGCGAGTCTGCGCAGCATTAGGCATAACACTCAACCCAATAAAATTGGAGGGATAAATGATTCTTGAAAAGCTAGGCGTTGACCTCAGTCGGATTGATGATAGCACGCTCCAGCGAATGATTGAATCAGAATTTAGGGGTGCGGACTTTAACCAAGCTCTTGAGGAGTATGCAACATTGCGAGGGCGTTACAGGCATGTGTTGTGGGTTAGGACATTAGGAATGCTGCAGCCTGGAGAAGACCTAAGAAACATTTTGCCTCGCTGCGAGTTTGAGCGAGATGAAAGCGGAGCCTTGATTTCCTACTATCGCTATGGAGGAACCTCCTGCCAATTAGACGGTGCGCCAATAAAAAACGTTCTAGCATTTCGTTACAATTACCCAGAAGACAGCGAGCCGCGAAAAGAGAGCAGAATAAGGTGCGGGAGCATCTGCGCGCAAAAGATAATCGACAAGAATTACTTTGGAGAGACGGTTAACAGGAGATACACATGCGAAAGCAGAGAAAAAACTTGGAAAAGCGATGCTGTAATTGCATCTATGCTAGAATGGATGTTGGATGCAGAAACATTCCAGCAATTAGACGAGATAGAACAAAAGAGATATAATGAGGTTCTTCCAATTGTAAAAAAGTTTGTGGAAGGCGATGAGGTTTCTGAGTTTGAACGTGACAAAGCTTTAGATTTTTATATAAACACCCGCAGGTTCCATCCTTCTGAGCTCATTGGAGAGGATGAGTTGCTTATGCTGAGGCAAACATTTAGGGATCTTGCAGTGAGCGCTAAAAGAAGAAGAAATCTTCCGCAGAGTTTTAGAAAAGTAGTTTGGGAGGAAGAGCAAATCACAATAAGCGAAGCTGAGCCTGTGCTGGACTTCTTGCACAGTCCAAGCAAGCAGGCTATAGATGAACTTGTAGGGAATGATGTAAAGTTAGCGCAAAAAATTGAGAGAGAAAGACGAACGTTAAACAGCACTTATGTTGCTTCAGATGGAGCTCTCTTAGAAGATATGTGTGGCAGGGTGTTGGAGTATGTTAAAACATATGAAGAGGTGAACAGGAACAGAAGACACGGCTTAACTAGACTGTTTTTGCCAATGCAACTTTATCGCGCTGGATGGATTATGACGCAAGAGGATGCTCATTTAGTGAGAGCGAACTACGAAAGGCACAAAAATTTCACGAGGGAGGAACTCGAAAGAAGGCGCGACATTAGGCTGGAAAAGAACAGAAGGCGCGCGTGGGAGACAATCCAATCAAATGAAAACTATGAAAGAATTGTTAAAAGAAACTGGGAAAGGGTTTTAAGAGCAGTTGAACATGCAATAGACCGCTCAGGATTTGCAAAAGACATATGGAAGATTATAAATGGGACAGTTGCGAGCAAAAGAGGAAATACAAGAACCGGGTATGTAACAAAAGAGGAGCTGATTGGTGATGAAAGAAGAAGGTCATTTTTCAGAAGCAACTTGCGGCGCTTTCTTACTGCCGGATATCGCGCGCCAGAAGGCAGGCAGGGATTCATATTTCAAGATGACACCTTTTACACTGACATCGACGAGAGCATGGAGTTGAATTTTATTGATGCAATACTAGGAAATGCTCCAATGTATGTTCTGCCTGAGAGAATAAGCCAAATTGACATGGAAGATGCAGAGAAGATAGCTAGGAAGAGAAAGAGGGAGTTCTTGAGGGAGAATCGCATGCAGATTAGAAGAGAGATTGAACGGGTTTTGAACGAGGTGATAAGAGGATTTAAGCCAGCTGCGGCGAGAAATGCAAAGAGAAAGAATGGTAGAGGGGAGAACTAGTTTTAGGGAGAGAGTGCTGCCGCCCTATTCAATTTCGCAAATCAATGCGGAGTTTGCTGAGCGCGGCGAGAGGGAGCTGAGGAAATGGGTTTCTGAGTTAGAGATAGAGGTTGAAGCAGAGCGAGAGCAATATCACACTGGGCCGGTTGTTTATCTTTCTAACCATCTTTCCCAACTTGATTACTTTGTTCCAAAATTTGCAATGTTGGCTGTCGGCTTGCCGTTCGCAAGAGCGGTTGCAGGAGATAACCTGCGCCATTGGGTTGTGCGCAACCTGATTTATGATTTTGAAAAATATGGCGTTTTGTGGCACGATCGCGCCTCAAGAAAACAAGGGTTAGAGAGTTATGTTGAGAGCTTGGCAGAGTGCTTGGCTAGCGGCGAATCGGTTTTGGTTTTTCCAGAAGGCGGGCGCAACAGAGAAGCAAGGGGCAACCCGAGAGAGTTCAAGCGAGGGTTTTTCAGAGTTTTGCTACGGGCTTGGCAACGCGCTGAAGAAAAATCAAAGCTTGCCCGCGACACAAAAATCGCATGTCTTGCCTGCGCCTACGATTCAATTCCTGAAGAAGGATTTTTTGATAAGATTGACAGGCACGGCTTTGGCACGATGCAGTACTATCTCTGGGATGCATTGGCGCATTTGAAATGGCGCTATTTCAAAAATCCGAAAGCGAGAGCAATTGTGAGGTTTGATGCACCAATTGCGCTTGCAGACCTAACATCAGGACATCTTCGTCACGCAAAGGAAAGAGAAGTAGCAGAAGTGTTATCCCAGTTCACAAGGGAAAGGATAACTGAAATTTATGAGTTGCTTAACGAGAAACTAGAGTCGCGCGAACTAAATGCAAGAGATGGTTGAGAAAATGCAGAGAAGCGAGATTTCAACGCATGTTAACAAAAAGTATTTAAATAGCAGAGTATTTTGCATTGAAATCGCAAATTTTCTGATGGAAGAGATAATAAAAGAAAAAATAAGTGCTGACCATCTGTTGTATGTCAGTCTTAAGTATACCAAAACTTGCGATGTCATACTCAATCTTCTTTATCGTTGGAAGGTTATGATTGAAAAAGGAATGGAAAAGTTAATTGAAAAAGCAAAAAAGTCTAAGAAATGGAAACCTGTTCCGAACGCGCCGCGCGCTAAACTTGTACAACTGAAAAAAATTTATGCAAAGGTTCCAGAGGTGCGAGATACTTTGGAGTTGTACGAGTTTTTCAGAGATGTGGATAAGCTTGAGAAAACGCGAGAGCATGAGTTTAGGAAAGGCGTGAATTTGAAGGTGAAATATCGCGGAGAGATAATAAATGTTAACATTGAGAAACTTGAGGAATATGCCGAGATACTAGAAAGATTTATAAGCTATCTTAAATAGTTTTTTGAATGACAAGGGTTATTACAATCACTTCTGGAAAGGGAGGTGTTGGCAAAACCACGACAGCGATTAACTTGGCAGCAGCTATTAATCACTTTGGCAAGAATGTTATTCTTGTCGACGCAAACCTCACTACTCCGAACGTTGGGCTGCACCTCGGAGCTCCGATTGTGCCGGTTAGCCTGAACCATGTTTTGAGCGGAAAAGCTGATGTGGTTGAGGCGATTTACGAGCATGAGTCAGGAACCAAAGTTATTCCTAGCTCGCTCTCAATGAATGGCGTTAGGAAGCTCAACCAAGGAAAGTTGAAGGATGTTGCAAAGAAACTGAAGAAAATTGCGGACGTGGTTATATTTGACTCTGCTGCTGGGCTTGGCGACGAGGCTGTTGCTGCGATTGAAGCTGCAGATGAAATTGTCATTGTCACAAACCCTGAGTTGCCTGCAGTAACTGATGCGCTTAAAACTTATAAGCTGGTTGAGCAGATGGGCAAAAAAGTTCATGGGGTTGTTGTGACGCGCGTGAAATTTCACAAGCATGAAATGCCTTTGAACAATGTTGCAGAAATGCTTGAACTCCCGATAATTGGAGTTGTTCCAGAAGATGAGCGATTTAAGCATTCTGTTGTTTTGAAAGATGCAATTCTTCACACTCACCCGAGGTCAAGGGTGGCAAGAGAGTACAGAAAACTAGCGGCGCGATTGCTTGGCATGGAGAACTACAAAGAAAGAGTCAGGTTTATTGACATCTTGCTTAGAAGATATTGATTTGCGCGCTGAAACTCTAGCTAGGTTGCGAGATTTTGTTTGAGAATTTTCTTGGCGTCAGGCAAAACTAATCACGCGTTTGAGTTTTGCAAGTTAATGTGCTAGCAGGGAGTTGAAAAATTATGTATATACAAACGTATATACACAAATCCGCGCGTTTCAGAAAGGCGCGC
>RFLC01000201.1 GCA_003694055.1 Candidatus Pacearchaeota archaeon
CGCCCAAGCTAACGAAAATGAACATAAAACCGAAGTTGAGAGAAAAACAAGCAAACCGGAAAAGCAAAGTCAGCGAGATAATGAAGAGGGCAAGATAAAATATGTGCTTTACCGAGAGAGGAAAAAAGAAATTGAAACTCTCATGCCGAAAGATGAATTTGTTGAAATATACAAGCAAGAAGATGTCATTCTCGCGCGCGGAGTCTGGAAAAAGAGAGTTAAGGTTTATAGTGAAACACATTACGCGCACCCGTTGACTGTTTACGTTGACATCATGCCAAGCGAGGAAAGCGATATCCGCGTGTTCTGGGAAGAGGAAAACAAGGAGGTAGATTTTCAAGCTATCGACGACGATGGTGATGGTTTAGCAGAGAGAATTAGTTGGGTCGTGCCTCACTTGTCAGAGCAGAACTTTGAAGTTCGCGTCACGCTGCACGGCAACGAGGTAGAGGGTAACCTAACCCTTGAGCTTATTCGCGCGCCAACAGGAGTGATGAACGAGAGCTCAGAATTAGAGTTTGAGTTCAACGTCAGTTATGCAAATCTAAGCGCAGTTGAGTGTGATTTCAACATAACCAATGAAACTGGTGAAATAGTGTTCGAGGACAACAACTTCAACCTCTCCCACGAAATTGATGTAAACCAATCCCTAAAGAACGGCGAATACAGCTGGGCATTGCTCTGCTACGACGAAAATGACGCTGAAAACCTGACAAAGCGCGATTCTCTCGACGGCAATTTCACAATCAGCGTCGATTACACGCCAAACGTTTTGTTCTCAGCAGACAACACTAGCGTAATTGAAGGTCAAGAAGTCGCGTTCCACCTAAACATCTCAGCAGCATTCAACATCTCAGGAGAGTACATCATTTACTTCGGAGACGGCAGCAACGCTAGCGGAACTTTCACGCAAACGCAAGAGGTTGTGGCAGAGATAAACCATGCTTACTCCGACGCAGGCAGCTATGTTGCTCACCTCGCTGGCTCAACAGAAGATGTTTCGCTCGAAGGGCTGGCAGACGACATCACAATAAGCGTTAGCGCGCCGCCGCAAAATGACACTGGCAATAACACGAGCTCGAACGACAACTCCTCAGCTCCTGACACGAACAAGCCTAACATTGAGCTCATCGAGCCAGACGAGAATGCTGAGATACACCTAAGCTCTACCGACGACAAAATCACTTTCAAGTACAACGCCAGCGATGATGTGGGCTTGGCAAACTGCACATTCACTCTCTTCTACTATAACAACTCGCTCCTAGGAGAGCAGGCTTACACTGAAACAAACACCTCGCTCGCGAATGGCGCAATTGACAGCGTTGAACTGCTTAACTTCGACGAGGGAAAGTACACATGGGATGTTGAGTGCTACGACACATCGGCCAATTCGCGAAGCAAATCGCGCGACTTCGAAGTTGTCTATCCAGACGAACAAAGCTCGAACACAACCAACTCAAGCGCAAGCGCAAACTCAGAGCAAGACTCCGGAACAACAAACGAAGAAAACACAGACCTAATTGCAAGAGCTGACGAGCTAGTGAAAAAGATAAACGATTTTCTAGTAAGGGAGGAAAACTACGGGCGCGACGAGAGAGAAGCTGTTTCAGACCTTGGGCTTGCTGACGAGCTGAAGTTCTACAAGAAAAAGCTATTGCAAATGAAAGTTGACCTTGAACACAATCTTGATTTCATTCGTGAAGAGAAAAGAAAAGAAGAGCGGTTGTCTGAGATATCGTCGGAGATGGACGACATTGCCAGCAAAATACCGACGGACATAAGAGTAATCGACACTTATGAGTACCTAAAAAACATTCTTGAGCCGAACGTGGATGAGGTTGTGGATGCATACATCGAGGCAAACTCTATTGACGCCAGCGATAGTGTTAGGAGAGCAATGGTGCGTGAGAACGAACAAATCCAGGAACTGATTGCAGTTTCCGTGAATGTGAAAAGCGTTGAGCTGACTTTTGACGACAGAGCTGAGGAGTTCATCTTAGTGCGCAAAGACGTTAAGTTCTCATCAAAAGATTTCCAAAGCTTGATGGAAGTCATACCAAAAGAAATCGCATCTAGCGCGGATGATGTTGAATTTGTGACCGAAGCCAAAGTTGTGAAATCTGACCCAATCTTTTCCGTCGCTCTTGACAAGTTGAAGAACGATAGGTTTGTGTACAAAATAAAAGGTTCAATGAAACTCGAGGATATTGAGAAGACAAGCACGCTTGCATTTAACGAGAAAATTCCTGAGGACTCGCTCACTGGCTTGACTGGTTTTGTTACGCTGATAACGCGCACTGAGTTAAAGAACGCATGGTTCTACATCAGCTGGGCTCTTTTCCTTGCGTTTGCAATATTCACCTCAGGAGTGCTGGTGAGAAAGGTAAAGCAACGCAAGTGGCTCGAGGACGAAGATGTGCGCCAAATCAGAGACATCCTCAAGGACATTGCGAGCGCGCTTGCCAACAAAGACCTGCAACTAGCTAAAAACTTGTACTTGCAAGCTAAAGATGTGTATGCTCTTGCTCAACCTGAAGCCAAACAATTCATCTATCCGCGCATGAAAAAAGCTTTCGTCACGATAAATAAAGTTGAACTGAACACGCTTGCGAAAGAGTTTATTCTAGCGGTGAGAGAAAAGCGAGACAGCGACGCAGTCATGATTTACAGCAAGATTAAAAAACTCTACCAACACGTACCGCTTAAGATTAAGGAAGAGGTTTACCGACGGATATCGCCATACTTGAGAGCACTGCAATCAAGGAGAAGGTAATGGTTCTTGAAAATTTAGAGAATTGGATTAAGGCGGGCAAAATTGCAACCGAGACAAGAGCTTATGCTCTGAGCATTGTTAAGAAAGGAATTCCATTAGTTGAGTTGGCTGAGAAAATTGAAGCAAAAATAACTGAACTGGGCGGCTTGCCTGCGTTTCCTGTGAACCTCTCAATAAACGAAATTGCAGCGCACTTCACACCAAGCCACGACGACAAAACCCCTGCACATGGGCTGCTAAAAATTGACTTGGGTGTGCATGTGGATGGTTGCATAGCAGACACTGCAGTTAGCGTTAACCTTGAAGATGATAAGAAAAACGAGCTACTGATTGAAGCTGCAAACGAAGCTCTCAACAAAGCAATCGAGAAATTTGAGTTGGGAGCGGAGCTAGGCGAAGTAGGCGAGGCAGTTGCTAGCGCAGTCAAATCAAGAAATTTATCTCCAATAATTAACCTGTCAGGCCATTCGCTGAAAAGGTATGAGTTGCATGCAGGGTTGAACATACCAAACTACCCATCTGGACAGAGCGACAAGATTGAGGAAGGAGCGTATGCAATAGAGCCGTTTGTTACCGACGGAAATGGGAAAGTTATCGATGGCAAGCCATCAGGCATTTATTTGCTCGAGCGCGATAGGCAAGTGCGCGACATGTTTGCGCGAAAAGTTCTTGCGCACATCAGGGAAAAGTATAAAGGTTTGCCATTTTGTTCGCGATGGATTTACAAAGAGTTTGGTTCAAGAGGATTGCTTGCATTGAGGCAAATTGAGAAGGCAGGAATTCTGCACCACTATCCAATTCTCGTCGAGAAATCTCGGGCAAGAGTTGCGCAAGCAGAACACACAATAATCCTAACAAGCAACAAGAAAATAATCACAACCTTGTAGTTGAGAACATTGTAGGAATGGGAGAAAATTGTTTTGCGCTCTGCGCCGCGCTTTTTCTCGAGTTCGCGCGCGTTTGTTGCGCTCGCGCGCGCGGCGCGCGCGGCGCTGTCACCTAGAGTGCACGGAAATTTGCGAAAGGAGGTCGCATTTCTCGCGCGCGATTTTCGTCGCGCTGCCACGCCGTGCCGCGCTAACAAGTCCTACACGCAAAAAGAAAAAGCCCAAGCTATCGTATCATTAACTCCAACTTGCGCGGATCTTTCTTTATTTCCTTTATCACGCTTGCCGGGCCAACCACTGTGAGCGCGCTGTTGTCTCCGACGAGAGAGCGCGCTATGCGATGTTTCATCTTAACAAAAAAGCTCGCGTTGGAAAGGTTCGGCTCAATCACTGCAAGCTCAATTCCCTTAAAGTTCTTCACGTGCTCAACCATCGCCATTGTGTCCTCAATCAAGCGCGCCTCCTCCTCTGCGCGCAAACGCCCTTGCAAGATAACAATCTTGTTCCCTAAAACTAAGGAAAGTATCTTCCTGACTCTTTGAGCGATGCTCAGCTCTGCAATCTCTGAAAATGGAATCAAGTGCAGGCTCAACCCCTTTATCTTCCCCAATCTTTTACCCCTTTTCATTTTACGTCTTCTTGGCTAAACTGAAGAGCGACTCGTAAAATTCATCCATGTTCTCACCTGTTTTTGCCGAGATGCCGACCACTTCGTACTCTGGGAAAGCATTTTGCACCTTCTTTACGCTTGCTTTCTTCAAGTCAATTTTGTTCGCCACAACCAAAACAGGTATTTTTCTTGCAACAAGATTTCCGATGATAGTTATGTTCACCTGCGAATATGGGTTTTGCGTTGCGTCCAGCACAACAATCACAGCATCAACGTCGTCGAGCCACTGAATTGCTTCAATAATTCCTTTGGTTGCCTCTTTAGCGCGCCGCTTCGCCTCACTCTTTTTCAATCCATATTTAAGGAAATCCTCGTAATCTATTTTCGTAGCTATTCCCGGAGTGTCGACAATCTTGAAAGTCAGACTTTTTCCTTTGTACTCTATTTTCACCTCCTCCTTTGTTTGCACTTTTCTAGTTTCGTGCGGCACATTGCTCACTGGCCCAATCTCTTCGCCTGTCCAGTCTTTGCATATGCGGTTTGCAAGACTTGTCTTGCCTGCGTTCGGCGGACCGTAAAAACCAATCTTCAACTTTTCTCTGCGACGGAAAATACTTCTAAGAATGCGCCGCGAGAAGTTTTTCAATATGCGTATCATGCACTTGATTAAGCAGAATGTTTAATAAATGTTGCGCTCGCTCGTGCTGCGCCTGGCGCTGGTTCAGAGCATCATTTTAGCGCGCAATTGCACTTCTTTTGCTTGAGTTTATTAATTACGAAATTGAAGAACATTTGCCAAGAGAGAGGCTTTCACGCCGCGAAACCTGCGCGGGCGTTTCGCAAAGAAGAACACTGCGCGCAACTTTGAACTGCAGCACCTCTTGTTCTTGCACTCAATTTTCAGGGATGCGCGAGGAGGTTATTAACTTCCTCATACGCTCTTGCTTTCTCAACCATGCCTGCTCGCCTCGCACACCTAGCTGCCTCTTCTAGCATTCCTTTTTTTTCATAAACCGCGCTCGCTCTTCCATACAACTCCCGAGCCCTGTCCATCCTCCGGCCTTCCTGCGCAAACCTTGCCGCTCGATAAAAATCCTCATTACGTTCGTATTCGTCAACCGCCTGCGCGTATAGTTTTTGCGCCCGTTCCTCCAGTCCTGCCCGCCTCGCACACCTAGCTGCCTCTGCAGGCCTTCCCAACCGCTCATAGTAATCAGCTGCAGTGATGTAAAGCTCTCTAGCCTTTTCATCCAAACCAACATCTCTAGCTAAAGCTGCAGCCTCATAAAACCTTTTCCTTCTAACATAGTTGTCTATTGCTGCTGTTGCAAAGTTCCTAGCTTCCTCAACCATTCCGGCTTTCATCGCAAATCTAGCTGCATGCTCCGATGAGCCCTTTCTTTCATAATGCTCAATTGCCCTCTCGCACACCTCCCGAGCCTTGGCATCCATCCCTGATTCCTCAGCAAGCTCAAGAGCCCTGTCAAACCAAAGCGCCTTCTCATAACTCTCAATCGCGCTCCCAACCATCCCAAGCCGCTTCTGCAACTCAGCTGCTGCATCGTGCCATTCCATCCTCTCAAAAAAGTCAATAGTGCGCCTAAGAGTGTTCTCAGAAAGTGGCGCGCCGCGCCTAACCAAGTTGAGAACAACTTTTGCCCTGCCTAGCTCTGTAGAAAACTGGGAGAGGAAACTTTCAATTCCTGTTTCTTGAGTAGGATTCATTTTGATTCGGAAAGGTATGGCGAGCAACTTTATAAAATTTTCGTAGATGCCTAAAATTCAGTAAATTCCCCATACGAATTCCAAGGTTTACATCAAATTTAAATAAGGAATTTTGTTAAAATTGCTGGTCCCGTAGCTCAGTTGGTCAGAGCACCAGGCTTTTAACCTGGGTGTCGCGGGTTCGAATCCCGTCGGGACCATTCTGCTTGAGTTCGTGCAATTGACGCGCGAAAAACAATGAACACTTCTTGCGCAAACGCAAAGCTGTTAAATGTAAATATAACTCTAACAATCAAAGGGCGTTTGGCATACGAATAAATCTGCCCGTGCCGGGACTCGAACCCGGGTTTCTGGCGCGAAAGGCCAGCGTCCTTGGCCGCTAGACTACACGGGCAAAACAACTAGAAAAAAAGCGCTTTTAAAGTTAACCTCATAAGCAGGTGTTGAATGGATTTCAGATTGCTCTGTTTGAATTTGGCGAGCGTGTCTTTTAAAATGCGAAATTTGCGTATATACGCATGTATATACAATTTTTAAAGCGCGGCTTGGCAGTGCGACGAAAACGTACGAGTTTGCGCTTATTGCGTGTGTCAATCGCGCGCTTGCGAGAAATGCGACCGCCTCGCACGCGCCTCAGCGCAGAACACGCTTAAAAGTTGCGAGCAATGAATTGCATAACTAGCTCCCAGCAGTTTAAAAGTAAACCTTCCATTTATTAGGGTCGCGCGCAATGCTTTCAACATAACCGCTCTGCGTGATTTCAATAAAATCCACTTTTCTGCGAAGCTCGTCGATATTTTCTGCTCCAACATAAGTCATTCCTGATGCAAGCCCTCCCAGGTATTTCTTCACAACATTCTCTACAGGACCTTTGCAAGGCACAAGGAATTCCTCTCCTTCGACACTTATGATGCGCGAGTCCTTGTCGTTATCTATCTCTAATTTTTTCTTTGTTGCGTTCAAACTTGCCATTCCTTTGAACTCCTTGAAGCGCTTTCCTTCAATTTCAATAACTTTGCCGGGCGTCTCGTCAGTGCCTGCGAAAACACTCCCGCACATGACCGTGTTAGCTCCAGCGCCAATTGCCTTTACAACATCTCCCGGGCATTTTATCCCGCCGTCCGCGCAAACAGGTATGCGCTCGCGCGTGGCTTCGTAAACATCCATGATTGCAGTCACTTGCGGCACTCCCACACCAGTCATCACTCTTGTCGTGCAAACCGCTCCCGGACCAACGCCAACCTTGACAGCATCAGCGCCTTTAGTGAAGAGATACTCTGCAGCATCCTTTGTTGCAATGTTTCCAGCCATCACATCAACTTCTGGGAAATTGCTCTTAACCCATTCGATAACTTTTCCCAGTCGCTTTGAGTGCCCGTGAGCAATGTCAATGACAATGATGTTCGCACCTGCCTCAACAAGTGCTCTAACACGTTCTTCATAATCCTTCAAACCCACAGCTGCCGCGCAAAGCAACCCCTCGGCTTTCACTTTCTTCACTTCGTTAGCTTGCTCGTTAATGCGCAAAAATCTGTGAATCACTCCCAACCCTCCAAGCTTTCCCAGCGCAATAGCCATCTCGCTCTCGCAAACCGTGTCCATGTTTGCAGCAAGAAATGGGATGTCAATCCAGAACCTGCGCGTTACCTTTGTCCTAAAATTAACCAGCTTTCTCGACGGAATTTTATTGTATCTTGGGATAATCAACACATCATCAAAAGAAAGACCTCGCTCAATTACTCTCGCCATCCCGTTGCAATCAACGTGCCTTGGTGTTTATATACTTTTCTGTGAGTAGCTTTTTTGTGAGGTGTTCGCTGAGAGTAAAGTCTAATTGATTGGTAATGTGCTGTAACAACACAGATGAAGTTCAACAAAGTTTATTAAGCGATGGGGCAAGCAAGTGGGATGGGAAAAAAGAGGCCGAGTTGGGACGAGTATTTTATTGGATTGTGCGAGGCAGTTAGAGAAAGGGCAACTTGCGATAGAGGCCGAAACGGGGTTGTTATCGTTAGGGACAAGCAGGTTCTAGTCACGGGTTACGTCGGGTCGCCTCCTGGAGCGCCGCACTGCGACGAAGTTGGGCATCAGCTCAAAGCAGTGACTCATGAAGACGGGCGCACAACCTGGCATTGCAGACGCACAACCCATGCAGAAATGAACGCAATATTCCAAGCAGCAAAGCGCGGCATTGCGCTAAAAGGCTCAACACTCTACACCCTCATGGAACCTTGCTACGACTGCGCAAAGGGCATTGTCACAGTTGGAATAGAAAGAGTGGTTTGCAAAGCCCGTTACCATGACTCAAAAGACTCCGAGGAACTACTCCGCCGTTCAGGAATTCGCGTAGATTACCTCTCCAACGAGGTTGTGAGGTATGAAAAACAATAGCGCAAAGTGGAGTTGCCAGAAGCACTTGTGATGTTAGGATGCTTGCGCGCGCAAAACGCGTTTGCGCTCATCTGTCTCTTGCGAGCACTCCCTTCACACTCTGTTCACTTCGCGAGAGAAGTTTGCGCCGCGCGCGCAGCTCAACGAACTTTGACAAGCGAAAATATATTGCGTGAGAATAGCATTTTTGCAACTTGCCTTAGCTATTTCTTCGGAATAAAGTAAATAAACCATATGAACTAGAGCAACCAAAGCGCTTGGGACCTGTCTCCTTTAAGAATTCCGTAAATTCCTTGCACTCCAAGAAATCCTAAAAAACCGAGCAACCAATCTTTCCTCATCATCTCTTTTCTATCAATGCGGTCCTTATAATTTTTGCGAGGCAATTGGAATTGACTTAGCGGCGGGAACGAGCGTTGGCTAAGCACAGCCGAGGGCAACGCGGTAAGAACAAAAATCATGGAAGGATGTGAAAGCTCAGGGCAATTTCTCCATAAACTTTCCAAACCCCTCGACGTGCGAAAGCCCTGCTTTCAAAAGGATTCCTCTCAACGCTGAGTCAACCCTAACTCCTTGTTCGTGAAGCACGCTTTTAACAAACATGTAGAGTTTCTTTCCTTGCCTGTCAAAATCTGTGAGCACGCAGAACCTCTTCTTTTTGTCACTAACACTTGCCACGATTTGCTCAACCCTTTCCCTCAACCCAATGCCTGTTTTGTGAATCGCATAAACGTTTGTAAAGCCAAACTGCCGCAACGCCAACACATCTTTTTTTCCTTCAACTAGCACCACATAACCCTTATACTTCTCAATCTCTCCTCGAAGTTTTGGATTAAATTTCATCTGCTTCTTTAGCAAGCTCAGAGATGAATTCATACCACGAGTTGACGCGCTTCATGTTGTTCGCTTTCGCGCCCCAGCGAGCGGCAGCGCCGTACAGCCGATTCCATGGTTGGTCCATCAAGTAAGCGCGCGCAACTTTTGAGCACTCTCTAGCCACATCCAACCTGTCGTCAAACAACACGCTAATTCCAACTCTCTCGCACACCAGCTTTTTTGCCTCTGGAGAAGGCGCGTCGCTAGCTCTCCAAGAGAAGTAAACTCCTTTGAACAAACGCGGAAAGTTTTGCTCAAGCCATTCCAAAGTTGTATCTCTCGCTTCACCAGGCCGCGAGGTAACGACAAACAACTCAGCGCCGCTGTTAGCCAGCTCTTGCACGCACTCCCGCGCACCCCGCACAACCGGCAAGTCTGCGAACTCCTTGCTGGCAATGAAATCCATCACTTTTTTCCAAGTTTCCTCTCTAGTCCCTAGCACTCCTGTTAAATCATATTTCCGAACATCCTCCAACTCAAACCTGTCGCCGTACTCGCGCTCCACGAACACCCTAAAAACAGGCATGAAATCTGCCAAAACTCCGTCGATGTCAATACCAAACTTAATTCTCTCAAAACTTCTCTCTCGCAAACTCTTGCGCATAAAATCTCACTGGAAAAGCAATAATAAATTTTATGATAGTGCAGTCTATGCTTACATGCAGTGCGAAACGCGCCAGGGAAGTCGTTCATTCATAAACAGGCTTTGCTGCTCGCCTTTGACTTGAAAATTGTGCTCTCTGACTCACGCGCAAGTCCTAAGTAGCAATCTTGATAACGCAAAGAAGGTAAAACTTTTAAACCTCGCTGAGAGAGTTTTTGCATGAGGAGAGTAACACGAGTGTGCAGTGATAACGTTACTCTAGTTGACACAAACTTCCTTACTCAGGCAGGGGTTGACATCGGCAGGTCACTCTATACCTTGAGAAGGCTCCGCGAAATCGGAAGCGAAACTTTCGAGAATGCGATTGATTACCTGAACTCAGTGCGGCAACTTATTTGGTCTAAAGAGTGCGCTCTTACAATTCCAGAAGTGGAAACAGAAACAAAGTGTTTGATTGGACTTGTAAATCAGCACGTGAAGTTTTACGGAGAGCGGATAAAGAGATGTTCAAAAGGGCGTTTTGAGGAGGAGTTTGACAGAGATGCAGAAACGCTCCGTTTGATGGCAACTTACGCAAAGTCGCTAACTGAAACATTGAATCATCTCGGGATGATAGACACAAACAAAGCCTTGCATGATGTTGAGGCGTACGAGTCACTCGTTGAAATGGGCGTCAGATTTTCGAATGACTTGATGAGGCACTACATGAGAAGGAAAAGAAAATTCCGCTCTCCAATTTTGAACAGCGCAACCCTTTACACAGACCAGAAACTTGTTGCCACCTCCATAACTCTCGCGCGGCAGGGGCATGACGTGGAGATTATCACCGACGATCGCGACATTCCAACTCTTCTTGAGCGCATGGCCAACCATCCGGCATGCGAGAATGGCTGGGAGGACAAAGTAACCTGCCTAACAGCTAGAGATGCGTTGGGATAAATTGAGAGCGGTTAAACTTTTAGGCCGAGCGCGTTTGTTGCGTTCGCGCGCGTCGTGCGTGATGCTGTTAAGCGAGAGGTGCGGAAATTTGAGAAAGGCGGTCGCATTTCTCGCGCGCGTCTTTCAAGAGCGAGATTTACGTATA
>RFLC01000202.1 GCA_003694055.1 Candidatus Pacearchaeota archaeon
ATGGTTGCTCGTCAGAATGCGAAATAGAAGAAGACTACACTTGCAGCGGAGAGCCGAGCGTTTGTGTTTTGGACAGCGATGGAGATGGCATTGAAAACAGCAACGACAATTGTCCGTTCCATGCAAATGCCGGGCAGGAAGATTATGACAACGACGGCAGAGGAGACGCGTGCGATTTTGACGCAGACAACGATGGCTTCCCGGGCGATAGAGGTGGAGCGTCTGACTCGAGCGGAAGTGGAGTGTTAAGGGACTGCAATGATTTGAACGAAAGCATAAATCCTGCTGCAACAGAAATTTGCAGCGATAATGTGGACAACAACTGCAATGGTTTGATTGACAACGAAGATCCGCAATGCTCTAACCCTGCTTGCGCTGGTGCAAGTTGCTCAGAGTTCTCTGCAAATGCTCAGGCGTGTGAGGAGAATGTTTGCGGGCTAGTGTGTGAGTTTGACTCGGATTCAGGAAACTGCATAGACCCGTCAAGTTTGGATAGCGATGGGGACGGGGTGAATGACCTCATAGACCGCTGCTTTAACCCTCACCACCCAAGCCCAGTCACTGCGTTTGGATGCCCGTACAGGAACTTCAACAACATCGTGGTTGAGTGGCCAACTGATTTCAGAGAGGTTGATTTGGACAACATAGATGAGCTTAGGTTTAGAGATGTGAATAACAGGGTTGCAGTGAGATTCGTAGAGCCGGTCAGGCTAATCAGGCATGCACGAACCGACGCTGGCGAGGAAGACGAGCCTGTTGATCTCGATTTAGTTGACATCAGAGAGAGGAGAATAAGCATAGACACCTCGGTGTTGGAAGGGCTAGCGAGGAGAGCAGAGATAAGATTCTTCAACGTTAATTTGAATGATCCTGTCTTGCTGCGCGACGGAAGTATTTGCGGAGAGTGCGTGATTAACTACGACCGCAACGCTGGAATTTTGCGAGCAATCGTGCCAGGATTCTCCACATACGAAGTTGTCGAAAGGCCTAGTCAGCCAGGTCCAGAAGGCGGACAAGGTGGCGGCGGAGGCGGTGGAGGAGGGGGAGGTGGTGGAGGTTATGTTCCGCCTAGCGAGAATCAAAGCGGAGAAGAAAGCTGCGCGCCTGACTGGAAGTGCACGCCATGGAGCAAATGTGTTGATGGAAAGCAGATGAGAGAGTGCTTTGACTTAAACGTTTGTGGAACAATGCAAGGCAAGCCAGAAACAGAGCAAGAATGCATTGAGCTTGAGCAAACTCAAACAGAGGGGTTGGAGAAAGTTGGGACAGGAAAACCAGAAACATTTTCAGAGCAGGAAAGCAGCGCGCGGCGCATACTTATCGCAATCTCAGTTGTGCTTGCCTCAGGAATTCTCGTGCTTTTGGTGATGATTCTTTACAACTTGCACAGAAAGCGAAGCGTCCAACGCGCGCGAGCTCGCATGCTTGCAAAGATGGCTGCTCGCAACTGGCAAGAATGGCAAGCAAGACAGAGGCGGCCAGAGTGGTGAGTTCTCTGCAAAAGATAAGCAGTGCAACAGCGCAGTGC
>RFLC01000203.1 GCA_003694055.1 Candidatus Pacearchaeota archaeon
ATATACGAGCGTATATACATCTTACTTTCCAGCGCGCTTTCCAAACTTGCGCCGCAAAAGCGCGAGCGATTTTTTAGCGAGCGCGAACGTGAGAGCGCGTTTCGAACTTACAAACCTTACTTCTATCCTACCAGAAAACAAGAATCACTCTTCTTTTATCTCCTCGCTCAACACCGAACCGTGCGTTAAGGAGTTTAGCTTGTCAAAAAACTCAACAACCATTCCAGGAGGAATGTTCAGCACAGCCTCGAGGTCCCCGTTCGATTGCCAGTCCTCACTCTCTTTAAAATCTTTTAACAAACCATAGCTCTGTCCAACATAAGCTGCAGGCACCCTAACCTTGAACTTTTTCGTCGACAAACTAATAGGAATAACCTCTTTAAGCTTCTTAACTGCATTAACTAACTGCTTGTCTGCTGGCTTGTTCTCCAGATTATAGTGCACCTCTCTAAGAGCTGTGCGAATGCGCTCTTCTGTAAATGGCTTGCCAGTGTTGTCAACCGAGTTCGCGACAATCAAGTTAACAAGTTGCTTGAACAGCTTCTCCTTCTCGGCATCGCGGTATTCCTGCGGTTTGAGCACCTCGCCTTTCAGTATTATCTGCTTAGCCACTTCATAAACATCGCTTGTGCCAAAAGCTTTTTCGAGGTCTTCCTTTCCAGCAACCATTCCTTTTTTCAAGTCAGAGTAGATGTTCGGCATTTGCAGAGCTGCCATAATGTCACCCTTGCCATCCTTCAACTTAAGCGCTTCATCCAAATCAACGAGTATCTCGAAATGCTTCGAACCCACTCTAATTCGCGCTTCCACATTTGGCATGGAAAGTGTAAAAACCAAGCATTAATAAATCTTGCCGTTCCTCGCTCGAGCTATTCAAAAGAGTTAGAGACATTGCGGGAGAGTTTTTAAATCCTTTAGCATTGGGATGCAGATGGGAAAGCGCGTCGTGCTAGGCATGTCAGGAGGGGTGGATTCTAGCGTAGCTGCGCTTTTGCTCAAAAGGCAAGGGTGGGATGTTGTGGGGGTGTTCATTAAGGGTTTTACAAACTCGCGGTTGTTGCGAGGCGCGAAATGCAACTGGTTGCAAGACAGGAAAGACGCGCAGCGCGTCGCGGCCATCCTGGAAATCCCGATTGTGACCCTCGACAAAGAGCGAGAGTATTTCCAGAAAGTTATAAAGCCAATGCTGAGACTCTACAGCGCGAACCAAACTCCAAACCCTGATATTGATTGCAACACTTTTGTAAAGTTTCCTGTTCTGTTTGCGTTGGCTAAAAAGCTCGGCGCAGAGTTTGTAGCGACAGGGCATTACGCGCGCGCGGTCAAAGCAAAAACAAACGAGTGGGAATTGCACATGGCGCGAGACAAAACCAAGGACCAGTCATATTTTCTCTACACGCTAACTCAAAAAGAGCTCTCTAAATTAATTTTTCCCATTGGAAGTTTAAAGAAGGGAGAGGTTAGAGAGATTGCGAGGAGAAACAAGTTTCCCAACTGGAACAAGCGAAGCACAAGAGGGGTGTGCTTTATAGGAGAGGAACGCATGAAAGAAATTCTTAGAGCAAAGTTCAGAGCAAAGCCCGGAAAGATTGTGCTCGCGCCGCGCACCCTTGTCGGCACGCACCCCGGAGCGATGTTTTTCACAATCGGCGAAAGGGTCAGAGAAAGCAAGGGTTGCAAGTTCTTTCACAAGGAGTTAAGGAAAGAAAGGTTGTATGTCGTCGGCAAGAGCGGAAACGAGCTAATTGTTGACAGAGCAGGAAGCAAGCTTTTGCTAGCCAAATGTGTTTTTATTCGCAAAGTTAATTTCATTAACAGCTACATCTGCTCGCGCGCTGGTTCGAGCTGCAAGCTCAAGGCAAGGGTGAGGAACTTGAGCGAACTTCGCGAGGGCAAACTTCTCAACGAAGGGAAAATCCGAAATAGATGGGTGTTTGAGTTTTCCAAGCAAACCGAGAAGCTTGCAAGCGGGCAATCGCTTGTTGTTTACGAGGGCTCGAGAGTTGTGGGGGGAGGGGTGGTGAGCAAGTGCGAGTGAGCGCTTGCTAAAACCGAAAGCGCCTGTTCGAAAGAGCGCAAAAGGCACGAAGTCAAGTCTCGCCTTAAAAATAATTACAAGCGAAAAATTTAAATAGAAGTGATGATGAGATGTAGCATGGCAAAAACGCTTGCAGCAGGGCTGGCAATGTTCGCATTTGCGTTGGTATTCGCTTTGCCGAGCGCGAGCGCGTACTACTGGTGGGGCTATCCATTTGGGCACTTCAACTCTTACTCATTCTCCTACAACAATCAATACGGCTACTACGGCGGACCAGTTTACAGCAAAAACGGAAATTACAACTTCTACTCTAGCTACCAGTACCTTCCAGACGGCACATACCTAAGAAGCTCAACCTACTCTTTCGTCACAAGAAGCAACCCATACTACTACGGCTACAGACCATATTACGCGTATGTGTACAACTACGCTCCGCAGCGCCGCTACTACCAGTACAACCGCTACCCGTCGCGATACTTCTACTCCTTCTATCCAGTAAACTACTGGTTTGATCCTTAAAGTGCGTTGAGCTTTCCCGTTGTTTCTGTTCTCTTGCATGTGTTCAAAGAAAGTTTGCTTTAGGAGTCTTGCACTCGCTTGCTCGCAAGGGCAACGAATTCCTCAACTCATGAAGCGGAATTAGTGCGCGACGCCGAGACGCGCGCTCCTATTCTTTGCAAACCAGCAACAAACGCTCAGGCCTTGACAGCACTAAAAAAGAGTTGGGAACGCATAGTTTTTATATGTGCTTTCATAAGATAAGTTATGCGAAGAGGTGTGTTGCTGGTTGTTTTCACTTTTGTTGCGGTAGTTGCAATAGCGCTCACAATCGCGATTTTGGAAAGGCGCGCGCAAGAGGTTTCGTTCTCTCCTGCGATGAATCCCCAGCCTGCAACTGCATGCTCTCCAACTGATGTCGCAAATCTCTGGGACTCTGTGTTCAACGAAAGCTCTGATGGGATTAGCTTTGTGGCAAACGCGAGCGTTGACGGCAACCCAAACCCCGAACGCTGCCAAGCGCTGCTTGCCTACAAAATAAAGCAGAACAACGAGAGTTATGTTCTCATACAAGTTGATATGAGCTCTATCACTGCAGCGATATTTAACCTTGTTTTAGAAATGATAAAAGACAACCCTCACCAGCTTCAACCGGGCTTTCCGCAAAACATAACCAACCTCACGCTCGGAAATGTTGAGCATACTGCTATCTTTGCGTTCCACGGCTTCTTGAACGAAAGTTTAGTGCAGGAAATAGAGAGCGCAACGCCAGATGAGTTGTTTGCAGAACTTCCTAGACTGAATTCACTCCTTGGCCTTGAGCTCGTCACTTCCGAAGGTGTAAATCCTAATAACTTTGAAGATATAACTAACCCTGCTATGGTGTTTTACTCGCAAGAGATGCTTGACTCAAACTTCCAAAGCCGCGTCCCGCCAATTGACCTTGCTTCTGCCATCTTCCTGCACCGCTCTATTTTCAAAGCTCAAGCAAATGCACCTTGGCAAACTGAAGTCTTCCAAGGCAACGCATTCCATTACGCAATAGGCGGCTATGTAAATAACTACACAACTAACACAATCGCTGTCTTTGCAAACCTTTCTCTTGACAAGAATGTTGTTTCTGCAAACTACTCACTCGAAAGCTATTTCAGCACAAGAGAGTACGTGGAAGCGACATATGATTCGTGCGAGCCAAATTGGGTTCCTGTCAACACCTCCTGTTCCAACGGCGAGCTAACCACGTGGTACAATGACACTAACAACTGCATCTTCACAATTCCTCCTGCAAACGAAACACACTCTTGCGAGGAGGAGCAGAGCTGCACTCCGGACTGGGAGCCAGTTGACACAGAATGCCGGAGCGATGACACAAGGATAAGGTGGTACAATGACACTAACAACTGCGGAACTGACGAGGGAATGCCTCAAAACGAAACGCGTTATTGCGACTATAACAACAATGGATTGATAGGCAGTGCTGGAAACATCAACGACGTGAACCTTGACTTAAGCGTTTATATCGACGGCAACCCAATGGACAGCTCGGCTGATTACTCATCCACTCACAAAGTTGAGTTGCGCGAAGGCTCTGTCACAAGGATTGAGTTTGAGCACGACTTTTCCGATAGCCCGTTGAACTTCTATCAGATTGAAGTGGTAAAGCAAGACTCGACTTCTCAACTCGGAGTGCTAGGCGTGAGGGGAATTGAGGACACAAAAACCTTGCGCGTCGACAAGCTCATCAACGGCACAAAGTATGTCTGTGTGAAGGACTCTTCTTCCTTAACCCTCACAAACAACTGCACAGCAAGCAACGAAAAGCTTCTCCTATGCCCTGGCTCTCTTGGACAACTCACTTGCGAGGTTGAAGGCAACTTCTTCGTCGTGTCAGGGCTGAGCCATTCAATTGTGAGGGAAAGCACATACGGGATGAGTCAAAACACTTGCTCGCCAAAATGGGTTTGCACAAACTGGACAGAATGCATCGACGGGACAAGAAGGAGAGTTTGCATTGACATGAAGGGATGCGGAACTACCGAAGGCAAACCTGCTGAAGTGGAAAACTGCACTCAGTGCACGCCTGACTGGCAGTGCGACCCATGGCTGCCTGTCGAGTGCCCGCCGAGCGGCAACCAAACCCAAAGGTGCGTTGATGCGAACCAGTGCAACCCAGAGAACAGCACGCGCATTGATGTGAGGCAGTGCGAGTACCAAGGTAACAGGACAATTTACATCCTGCTCGCGCTCATCGCTTTCGTCGCTGCTGGAATAAGCATCATCATAATCCTTGAATTATTGTCGAGAGAGAGTGAAGAAGGCAAACGGCAAGAAAAACCTGTCAAAACTCCAAGCGGAAAAGAGCAAATTGGAGTGAGCAGGGACCCTGTGCAACACAGCTTTTACTAACTGAACTCAGCGCAGGTTGAGAGTTTGTTGAGTTTGTCTTCCAAAAGAGGTAAATCCAGACAAAAGCGCCGCCTAAATCAAGCAAGCTAGTCCTTCATCTCAATTTTAATCTGAACACTGCGCGGGATTTGAAGTTTCATGACAGGGTGAAGCACTCTATCCTCAGCAGGAATGTCTATCACCCTTCTATGAATGCGCATCTCAAACCTATCAAAACTCGCTTTTCCGTCGCCGCACGGAGATTTTCTAGTTGTCACTTTAAGCCTTTTCGTAGGCAACGGAATCGGGCCGCGCATAACCACTCCTGCTCTGTCTGTAATTTCCTTTATTGACGCAACTACTTGGTTGAGAGCAGCAATATCGACGCTATTGAGTTTAATTCTTACCTTAACCATTCCTGTCAATAACTGACATGCTTTTTAAAATTTCCTATTCTCTCAGCGAGCTTGCAACGATATTTCAACCCTGCTTTTATCGCTTTCAAACCGCACAATTCTGAACAGCTAGGGATAGCAATTTATCCCATACCGCGCAATCGCCATTCTAGCAAGCAAACTCGAAAGCAAATTATAAAAACGTTGCAAAGGTTGTCTTGAAATGAAAGAAGGAATGATTGGTTTGGAGGTTCATGTTTACCTTGTCAGCAAAGAGAAGTTGTTTTGCAAGTGCAAGGCAGTGCGGGAAAAGGGCACACCGCCAAACAAATACATTTGCCCGATTTGCACGGGTCAACCCGGAGCAAAGCCGATGCTGCCCAACAAGTCAGCGGTTGAAAAGTGCGTGAAAATCGCGCTTATGTTGAATTGCGAGATTGAGAAAAAATTGAACTGGCAAAGGAAGCATTACGATTGGCCGGACTTGCCTAAAGGTTATCAGAACACAATCTCTGGAAAGGGCGTGACGCTCGGCAGGAACGGAAACTTTTTCGGCGTGCGCGTTCGCGGCGTTCATCTTGAAGAAGACCCTGCGGCGTGGGACCCGCTAACAGGAAGGGTTGACTACAACCGCTCTGGCCTCCCGCTCGTCGAAATAATCACTGAACCGGACTTTTCAACCGCAGAGCAGGTGCGCGACTGGCTTGGAAAGTTGTTGTGGTATTTGCAGTACTTGCGCGTGATTGGGAAAGATGCTGGCTTGAAGGCAGATGTGAATGTGAACATTCCTGAAAAAACGGAAAGAGTTGAGGTGAAAAATTTGAATTCTATTGAGAACATTGCGCGCGCGATAGAGTACGAGTTAGAGAGGCAAGCGCGAGAGGGCAGCAATCGAGAGACGCGACGTTTTGACGAGCACAAGGGCAAGACAATTCCGATGAGGGAAAAAGAGCAAGCGCAAGATTACAGATTCATAACTGACCCTGATTTGCCGCCAATTCTCCTCACTGATAGTTTTGTGCGGAAGGTTAAAGCGAGTCTTCCTGAAACGCCTGAGGAAAAATTAAACAAGTTGGTTAAGCACTATCATATCGACGAGAAAAACGCAGAGATTCTGGCAAGGAATATTGAACTTGTTGAGTTCTTCGAGGAGCTTGCGCAAAAAGTAAACCCGCAGTTTGCGTTGCCATGGGTTACAATCGAGCTGTTGAGGCATTTGAATTACCATAAAACCACGCTTGCAGAGTGTGAGATTAAGGTTGAGCACTTCGCGCGCTTGCTTGAGCTTGTGCAAAACAAAACAATTACTCCACTGAAAGCAAAAGAAATCCTAAACAAGTTCTATCCAAAAAGTTTTTATGTCGAGGGAGATGAGGAAAGCGCGCGTGTTGATGATGCCGCAAAGATACGGGAATGGTGCGAGGAAGTTGTCAAGGAAAACAATGATGTTGTGGCAAAGTACAAATCCGGAGAGGAGAAAGCGATTAACTTTTTGATTGGAGAAGTGATGAAGAAATCAGGCAAGAGGGCAGACTTCAAGGTTGTGAGGGAGGTGTTGAAAGAGTTGCTTGAGCAGTAGTTCTCTGAATAAGCTAGTTGATTTATTCGTCGCTAGTTTCATGGCAGTTCTTTCCTAACGGCCTGGGAAGAGTTGCGCGCTCTCACGTTCGCGCTCGC
>RFLC01000204.1 GCA_003694055.1 Candidatus Pacearchaeota archaeon
CCATGTTCAAGCGCTCTTCGGTGTCGAAGGCGTGCGAATCAATGCCCAGCGTGACAACACCGCGTGCCCAGTAGGTCTCGGCAAAGCCGTTGAGGTAGGGCACATAGCGGCGTGAGATGTCGCACGTAGCCGCCCAGAAGACAAGCACGACAATTTTGCCCTTGTAATCGCTCAGGCGGTAGGTCTTGCCTTGCAAGTCTTGCAGTTCAAAATCGGGTGCTGTTTGGTTGATGCCAACAGCCATGAGCCCCTCCTTGTTTCGACGAGGTTGTGAGACGTCGCTACGGGTGCCCATTGTGCCGTGTATTGGGGTGAGCGTCAAGTGAGGGGCGTGATGGGGGGATTGTGCAGAAGGGGAATCGCGCTACTGATTTCAGAGGGAAGGCGGTAGCGCACAAATGACGCTAGGGGAATATCCTTTGCCGAAAGATGCAAGGTATACAGGAAACACAAAGCGGGATTCAACAAACAAATCCCGCTTTGTGTAGGCCTATCCTGCTATTTTAGGGTGTTTGGTTTGACTCTTCTTGGCTCGCAGGGCTTGTGCTTTTTTCCACATTTGCACAAATTCATCACCACTTATCAGACTAATGGGTTTGCCCTTTGCCCATTCTTTTGCAGGCTTTGAAAAGCCGTTTGCGGCGACAATCATCCCTTGTGAGGCCTTTTCATGTTGAAGAGTACCATAAAAATCACGCACAACATTTTCTCCTACCGGTTTGCGCCAACGTTTACATTGAACAATCCATTTTTCACCGTTTTGGGCTTTGACAACGACATCTACGCCGTGATCACTGCTTCGTCCTGTTCGTTTGGCCTTGTGCCCTAATAGGTTAAACAATTCGACAACCATTTCTTCAAATTCTATTGGTGATAAATCTGCTAAATCCTGGCCATCAGTTAATGTTGCCGCTTTTTTCCGTAAATGGTTTTGTTTGCGATATTCTTGAAATTTCAAAAGACCAAGGATCGCGCCGCCTGTGAGAAAAAACAAAAGCGTATTTAAGGGCTCTGGTATCAGGAAAGAAGTGAAAACAAATCTTTGTTCAAAGAACATCAAAAAGCGTCCCATGGCCAAAAATATCCAGAGGATGAGCAATCCTCGCAGGAGTGAGCCACGTTTATGTTGTGCGATTGCAGAGACGAGAATGAGAGGCCAAAAATTGAAAATGAACTCAAATACCAAAATAACGATACGGAGCGTACTGATATTTTCTGTCATAAGAGTGCTCCTTGTATGTTTTTATTTGTTAAGTATACCTTTATTACTTAAAACGACAAGCCTATAATTTTCCCCTCACCTCCCCACTTGACGCCCGCAAGAGCCTTTGCCACAATGCGCTTCACGCGAGCCACGGCAATGGTGCCACGCCACTCAATCAACCCCTCAGGAGGTAAAAGTATGTCTGACCGTATCAAGTTTTTGTTGGAAGAGTCCGCGCTTCCCACCGCCTGGTATAACATTGTGGCAGACCTTCCAGAACCCCCGCCGCCTGTTTTGCATCCCGGCACCGGGCAACCCGTCGGTCCCGAGGATTTAGCCCCTCTGTTTCCGATGGCGCTTATCCAGCA
>RFLC01000205.1 GCA_003694055.1 Candidatus Pacearchaeota archaeon
ACGCTGCGCTACTGGGAACAATCGGGTAAGTTACCCAAGCCTGTACGTCGTGGTAGACGTGTTTATCACAATGAGGATGTTTTGCCTATGGTGCGTTTGTTGGCAGCAACGCGTCCTCAGAGAATACAAAAAATTAGACAAAGTGTTGTGCCCAGTATGGGCAGAATAGTCAGAATGTCTCAAGATGGTGATGTTTTGACCGTGGTGATTCGTAAGGGAAAAAACATTGAGCAAACGCAAACCAACTGAATTAGAAATATTTATGGTAAAGGAGATGCAGAGAAAAATGTCTGTCTGGCAAAAGTATAAAGAAAGTCGCGCAATTACTATTGACTTAGGAGAACTTGACCCATCCCTCAAAGGGTTGTGGGTTAAGGCGCTTCCAACTACTGCGAATGAGCCTATTAAGGCTATGGAGATGGAGCGTATTGGAAGTGATGAAAGCCTCACAACCGAAGAACAAAATCGAAAGATTATGCAGTTCTGGATTATGGACTGGAATCTTCCGTACGCTGATGATGATAGCAAGATTTTGCCAATTCCGTCAGACGAAAATCACGACTGGGAAGAGAACATCCCGTTTGAAGTGCAGTTGTTCATCATGCGCAAGATTCAAGAGGAGGACAAGAAGAGAGTAGAAGTCCCAAAAGAGAACGGTTAGATTTACTAAACGCCCTGAAGGGCCACGGTGGTGGCCCGCAGTGGTTGCAGAAGATAGCCTTGATGGACAGATACGGTTGGACATCAAAGCAGTACGAAGAGGAGAACACCGTTGAAGATCTGGCGCGTCTTAGTGTATACCTTGAGAAAAAAGCAGTTGTAGAGGAACTTGAACGTCGTAAACAAGAAATGAAAGCAAAGTTTAGCAAACATTAGTATGGCTGGCAGGAATCAGCGGCAAATCATACGCGAGCACGAAGAACTGCGTGCTGTTACCGCGAAAGTGCTCCAACTGCTAAGACCAGTAGAGAAAGAGTTGGAGTACTACCTTCGTGACGTTTTTAACGCAAAGGTCATGGCCCTTGGAGAATTCGGGCGTTCAAAAAGGGAACAGCAAGAGATTGCAAAAAAGATTATCAAAGCAACAGAACGCGATCTGAATGCCGCTGTTAAAAAAGCCAGCAGTGCTTTGCGAAAAGGGATAAATCTTATTGATTTGTTCTTTCCGAGCATGGCTGCTTACATTGATGCGCTAAATGCCGTAAGCACACTGAACGCTGCAACGGTAGAGAAAGCCACTATAGACGCTGTGTATCAATTGACTCTCATGCGTTTCGCCGATGCTGTTGGGAGACTGGCAACTTTCTACACTGGAAAGTTAGGCATAGCCACTCTTTCTGCTGCGCCTAATACGATGCTTACTATTTGGATGGAGGAAGACCCAATAGACAGGTTATCACAGGCAATAGACGACGGCTTTGCCATTAATGCACTTGCCGATGCCGCTAAGGATACAGAGGATATTCTTGGGGGTATGATAGTGGATATTATTCGTGAAAAGATGTATACCACTAATGTTCCAGCATTGGGAGGCGGCTACTCGGCACCGATCAGCAACACGGGAAACCTTGCAGCAAATATTGGAATACTGCGTGGCCAGACTCAGAGGCGTTACAGGCGTGGTAGGGTTGGCGTTGGGGAAGCATTTCAAATTAACGTTGGCTTACTTCCGAACGCATCTAACCGCGCCAACATTTACGGCAATATTCTCAATAGAACTTATTCGTCGAAGCCTCACAGTGGGCCTGTTGCGTATTCAAGTGAGGTCTTAGCGCGGTTACGCTCTTGGGGAGCACAGCGTGGTATTTCTGATAGAGAGATGAAGTACGTTATAGCCAAAATATGGTCTCGCGGCACTTACGGAAGAAACTGGTTTGCGACTATAATTAGCGATATAACTGAAGTGGATGTTCCAGAACAGTTGATCATGGCCTTTGAGCAACATATGCAGAAAGCGATTGACGAAGTAACCATGGGAGTGAGGAAGTTCTGAGATGGCGAGAAACATTTCTTTAGGTGTTGGTGGACACATACTACCCAGCCTGGACAATACTTTACGCAGTGTTGTTGCTCAGGTGCGTAACGTGCAGTCTGGTGTTGTTCAAGGCATACGTGACTCCGTAAGTGCTGTAAAGCAAGCCTACGCTCAAGCATCAAGTATCAAATCAACTCCTGCGAGTGAAGCCGTTACCCGCGCGATTGCGGCCATGGAGAAGGTTTCCAGAGCAGGCAAGGTGTCTAGTGCTGATCTGGGTAACATGGCAAGCGAGGTTGCCCAAGCGATTGCCGCTATTGGACAGCAGGCCGGTATCGCGTCAGAGGATATGGCTAATTACGAAAAAGTGCTTGAGCAAGTTCCACCAGATGTTCAAAATCTTATAGAAACCTTACGCAATTATATGACTGAGGTTTCTCAGTCAGTAGAAGTCAATCGTTATCTTGAGAATGCTCTTAGAAATTTGTCCGAGGCGTCTAAAATTGCTGCAAGTAGTGCTGCAGAAGCGGCAATAGCGGAGCAAAGCAAAACTCGGGCTCAAAGTGAGGCAGTTGCTACTACAGAAGAGGTTGTTTTGCAACAACAACGTGAGGCCATTGCTACGGAGCAAATTACCCAGGCAAAAGCCGACCTAACACGTCAGATAGAAATTCTCAGATCGGTGCAGAAGCAAGAGTCTGAAACACATGCTGAAACAACACAACAGATCAATGCAAGTGTTAGCGCAATTGCCAATTATGCTAATGTATTGCGTTACAGACAACAACGA
>RFLC01000206.1 GCA_003694055.1 Candidatus Pacearchaeota archaeon
CATTGTTCTCAGCTACCCCTACCTGCCAGAGTTGCTCACCGCAATAGTCACAACCTTCTTTGCAGTCATCGGCATCCTGATTGTAACGCGCTGGCAGAAGAAAGAGGAGAAAGTTATATAAACCTCTAGCTTTCTCTCTTTTTATGGTAGAAAGAAGTGCGCTCGATTGGACGCTCTCTCTAGTGCTCGCACTTGCCGCGCTTAACTGGGGCTTTGTTGGCCTGGCAAGCTTTTCAGGAATCTCCTACGATTACGATTTTGTCGCGATCCTCTTTGGCAGAGTTCCTTGGGTTGCTGCAATAGCCTATTTAGTTTTCGGTTTCGCCGGAGTGTTGGCGTTGGTCCGGCTCTTCAGATAAAATGACTAGCCAGAATTCGCTTGACTCGCGCCTGCAGGCAACAGACGCATTAGCTAGCAAGCCCCTTAGCCATGCGAGTTCGCGCAACACCCAAGCTCAAGAGCTCAGAAAGCTTGCCGTTGCCTACCTCCTTCCGCCTATCGCACTCATTACAACCCTCGGCGCAGCAGTTTATTTCACCAGCCACACCCGCGAGCAGTTTCCTCGCACCCATCTACAACGCGCCCAAGAGCTCATCTCGCGCTACGACAAAACCCATGACTTAAAGCTTGACAAATTCGAACTAGCGCGGCTGTTAGAGCACTATGCCCTTGCCCCTCGCACCCAACCTTCCAACCATGCAGCTTCACAACCCTCAACTCTCCCAGGCTACACCAGCGCGAGAGATTGAGCAAAAACTTTTTAGCAATGATAGAAACTTTTTGCTATATTTCTTCGTCTTGAAAAGTTCGTCTAACCTTGCACTCATAGCGCGCAACAATCTCCCTTGGCACATACACAGCATAGGCAACCCCAAACTCTGCGCTTGCCCGCGCTTCTGGCGCGAGCTTGCAAGGCACAAAAACCACATCATCCAATGATTTAGCGCGCGTCCTGCCGTTTTTTATCGCCCGTTGCATCACCTCCAACTGCTCCCACGGATAAACGCAAGCTTGCGCAACCCTGTACACCTCCTCTAACTCAACATACCCTACCCTTGCCAACGCAGCATGCAAACTCTCATCCATTTCTGCTTCCATTTTCTAGTTAAGCTCTGCCTCAATGCGCTTCCAGACAATAACTCCCACCTCTCGCTTGCCACTCTCACACTCAACAACCCCAGAATAATGTTCCCCACCTAGCCCACCGATTGTAACAAACCTATCCCGCTTTAACACTCCCTCAAAACCATCTCCTTTTATACCAACCTTCCTTTGCCCGCTCTTATATGCTCGTATCACCTCTCTCGCAAACTCCCGGTTTGCACGCGCATCACCAAGCCCTCCCTCTACAAACGCATACTGCCAAACCTCCCCACCATACAAAATCTCATCCAGCATAACCCTGCTTACCTTTGCCCTTTTTAAGCTTTCCGCCCTCTCCATGCCCTCGAAAAAAACTTTTAACAATGCACGCCGCCAAATAGCCCGAAAAGCAGCAACAACTGCGCTTTTACCGCTAAAACTTTTTAGCAAAAACAAAAACTTTCTGCGCACAAACAAGTTCGTTTAATCACTAGCTCAGACCTCAAAAAGAAAATGGCTACAATAAGCGTGAGGCGCGCAACGCCGAACGCGCGCGGCATCAAACACTAAAGAAAAACCATAGCCACCCTACAAATCAAAAGGTTTAAATAATTTCCTAAACGCCGGATTATATGCTTAGAGGCCCACCTCAAAAATATGCCAAAATCAGCCTATTTTTCTGGTTGGGGACACTTGCAAGTTATATAC
>RFLC01000207.1 GCA_003694055.1 Candidatus Pacearchaeota archaeon
GGGTCTTCTGATTTGCCGTCGGGAAAAGGCGTTTCCATGTTTCCCAACTTTTTCTAAAAATTCCCTCGCTAGAAAGTTTTTTTCCGTGCTTTTTTAGGAAAGCTTTTGTGAGAGGGTCAGCAGGATAGCCAGAGCCAACCTCCCCTAAATGAGCGTATTTTTTTCTTATGGTTTGCATCTCTTTTTCCCTTTCAACTTTTGCTATCACTGAGGCTGCTGAAACCTCGATGTGCTTGACATCAGCTTTGTGCTCGCACTTTAGCTCGATTTGCAAGCTGGGAGAGAGTTTTTGCAAGAGGTTTAGAAGTTCTGCTCGCCATGCCAGCGTGTTTGCCGACGGGCAGTCAACCACAACCTTTATTTTGCCGGCGGGTTTGGGAGAGTCGCGCAACTTGCTCGTTGCTTTTCTGTCTTGCAATTGCTCGACAATTGATTTCACAACCTTGGCAGCAAGCTCTGCTTCAAGCGTGTTGAGGTTTTTTCCGCTTGCTAGCGCGCGGTCTATCTCCGTCGGACTTGCTTTCACAACCTTAATTGCGCTCGCTCGCTTCTGAATCTCTGCAGCAAGCTCAACTCTGCGGGCGTGTGCAAGGGCTTTTGAGTCTTTAACTCCGAGTTTGCTTAGCTCTTTTTTTGATTTCTCGTCAAGGGCAACTCCTGCTAAAATCATCGGGCCAATTATCGGGCCTCGTCCTGCATCATCAACTCCTAGAGAGAACATCTAAAGAAGTGCAAGCTAGAGTATAAAAATGCATCTTTTTAGGTTTGGCTAGGAGTGCGAGATTTTTGCGTTTGTTGGCTGGAGTGCTCGCGCAGTGTTTGTGCGAGCAGAAGTGTGGCATAGGTGCGTTAGGTGAACCGCGCAGCATGTTCAAAACTAATTCTGAGTTGCCTTGCATCTAGAAAATGTTTCACTCCGAAAATCATTAACTCTTTTCATTAAGCGCACCGACGGCGTTTGCGGATTGGAGAGAAGGGGCTCTGTTGAAAATCTCTATTGCGCCAACCTTAAATTGTGTGCTATTGCCTTACAATAAATCTCTGCCTTCACGCTCGCAATACTCTTCCCAGAAACAGCACCTCCATACTTCCTCTTCAAA
>RFLC01000208.1 GCA_003694055.1 Candidatus Pacearchaeota archaeon
AGTCAAGTCCAAAATGTTGTGTAAATTCCATCCTTTGTAGCAAGGATAAGTTGGCTAAAGCGTAGCTTTAGTCAACTTATGCGACGAGTTTTTGCGCATAGCTTTGCGTGTTTTGATTGTCCTGTTCTTTGTCAAAGCGCAGATAACGTTTTCCGGTTTCCCAGGCTTCAGAGGTTTCCTGACATAGCGCTGTGGTCATGCGGAGACAGGACGTCTCATTGGGGAAGATGCGGATGACGCGACTTCTGCGTCTGAGTTCCTCATTGAGTCGCTCAAGCATATTGGTGGACTTCATCTTCCGGCGATGTTCGATGGGCAAATGATTGACCGTCAGACAGGATTCGATGTTTTCATCAAGCCAAGCCGCTAAAGCTGCATGTTTGCTCTGCAGATGCTCCACAAGAGAGTGCCTGCGTCTTTGGGCCTCCTGGTCACTGGAGGCAGAGAAAATGTCTTTGAGCAACGGCAGATAGCTTTTGGCATCCCGCCGGCTCAGTTTGCTGATGAAATTACGGATGAAATGCACCTGGCACCTTTGCCACCGAACCCCTTGAAAGTATCTACCCAGAGCCCCGACGAGCCCGCCATGGTCATCAGAGACCACGTACACAACACCCTGAAGCCCTCGCGCTTTGAGCTTTTTGAACACCTCGCTCCAACTGGATTCATTCTCGCTGTCCCCGCCCTCTACACTCAAAACCGAGCGGTGACCGCTTGCAGAGATGCCAATGACAATCATCACAGCGCGGGAAATGACCCCTTGTGAAGTACGAACCTTCTCGTAGCGGGCATCGACGATTAAATAGGGATAGCAGTCTGTGAGTTTGCGATTTCGCCACCTGTGAAGCTGGGCATCCAGGCGCTTGGTTAACTCACTGACCTGGCTTTTTGAAATGCTGAGGCCACAAAGGGTTTCAACGATTTTGCCCACCTTGCGGGTTGAGACGCCTTGCAAATACATCTCCAGCAGCGAAAGTAAAAAGGCTTGCTCGCTTCTCTGGTAACGCCGGAAAAGCTCGGTTTGAAATTCCCCCTTGCGGTCCCGGCAAACACGCAGCTCTAACGACCCGACCCGGGTCCTGAGACGACGAATATAATGGCCATTGCGGACACCTCTTCGCAAAGAGCTTCGCTCATAACGTTTGGCCCTGATGAAATTGTCAAACTCACTTTGTAACATCTGTTGTAAACACTGTTGAACCAAAGTCTTCAAAAAATTCTGTCCATCCAGCAAAACTGGTTGCACCTGGTCACAAAGACCACTATCTTTTTTCTGAGTCATGAGTGCCATCCTCCTTTCTTTTTTTAAGAAGACTTCTACAAAGGATGGAACCATGACTCATTTTATTTTGCAAGCGTTTTGCCAAAATTTTACACAAAATTAAGGATTCAATCAAAAATCACAAGATTCATTCTGAAAAAGCAGAGCTGCTGCAAATGAAGGTAC
>RFLC01000209.1 GCA_003694055.1 Candidatus Pacearchaeota archaeon
GCGCTATCCAGGTTACGCCACGGGCCCTTCACCGGAAAATTAGAATGCATTATTTTTAATATGTTTGTTTTTGTAATAACTTTATGAAGCTCGGCACCGTCGTTTCTACCTTTGACGGCCCCAACACCACCAAGTTTGCGTTTGTCGTGAGCGACAACGCTTTCGGAAAGGTCCGCAAGGGCCAGTTTGTTGAGCTTGAACATGAGAACGGCAAACTGATAGCAGTTGTGCGGGACATATTTCGTTCTAACAGATATTTTGAGCGTGCTGAGAGCGTTGCGGAGTACGAGCGCGCCGGTTTCATGTCGTCACACTTTCCGGTTGATGAGTGGAGTTATACCATTGCCGAGACTAGCATAATGGGAGTGTACGACGGTAAAGCACTGCGCAGGTGCTCATTTCCTCCCTCGCCCGGCAGCGATGTAAATTCTGTCGACGAATCTCTGCTGTTCAACTACCTTGGATTCAAGAAGAATGGACTCTGCATAGGCAAACTGCTCAACCACGATGTAGATGTGCGCCTTGGCCTCTCAAAACTGTTCCAAAAGCATGTCGCTATCCTAGCAATGTCCGGCGCCGGCAAAAGCTATACGGTCAGCGTTCTTCTCGAAGAGCTTTTGTCGCGCAGTGTTGAAGACGGGAGGATCGGTGTGGTTGTAATAGATGTGCACGGAGAATACTCGCAGATGAAACATACTGCACTTTCGGACCGCATAACCGTTTACGATGCATCAAAAATCAAGGTTGGGACAAAAAATCTCTCCATTAACATGTTTCCTTTCTACCATTCGCTGAGCGGCCCTCAGAAGAGAGTTCTTGGTTCTGCGCTAAGCACTCTCAAGCGTGCCGCCAGGCTTGAGCGCAAGCTTTTCACGGTTAAGGATTTGGCGCTTGAACTCTCATCTCTTGAAGACAAGAACTCTGCCAAGACGAGGGATGCACTTCTCGACCATCTTGAATCAATGCGCAAAATGCGGATGTTTGGCAAGGTCGATGACCCATCCGTTTCGGCCCTTGTCAAGCCTGGCCATCTTAGCATAATAGACATGCGCAATGTGGACAGCGAGAAGAAGAAGCAACTGATTGTCGCATATTATGCGCGCCGCCTGTTCAATGCAGTCAAGAAGGGCCGTATTCCCCCATTCCTTTTGGTGGTTGAGGAGGCGCACAATTTCGCTTCAGAAAAGGTCAGGCGCGAAGACATGCTCTCGAAGCAGGAGATTGAGAAGATTGCGCGCGAAGGCAGAAAGTTCGGCGCATCGCTCTGCCTCATTTCCCAGCGCCCCGTACGCCTGAGCACTACTGCGCTTTCCCAGTGCAACACTCATATTATAATGCGCGTAACCAACCCTTACGATATAAATCATATCGGTGAAAGCAGCGAAGGCATCGACAAGCACATGTTGAACAGCATTACTTCACTCAAGGTTGGGGAGGCGCTCATAGTGGGCGAGGCAGTAGTCCAGCCAATATTCGTTCGCGTGCGCAGGAGAAAGTACGACTTTGTGACTGATGGCGTGGATTTGGAGAGCCTTGCGCGCGAGTACGAGCGCAAATCGTCTGCAAGGCGTGAAGACGTTGAAGCGTTTATATGAGGCCCGTATCCTTAACATCTTTTATTATGTATTCATACTCATCGAGCGACGGCTTCGACTCTTTGAGTGAGCCCGCAATTTCAACCATTGCGTTGAACGTTTTTGGTGTGAAGAACCTGCACGTGCACTTTGTGCGCGTCTGCTCATCTATCTTGTCCACCTTTGTCCCTTCTGATGCTATGAAGAAGCCCCACGCAGCATTGAAGCTATCTATGTGTGGCACTATGTACAGCGCCACGCTTTTGAACAGTCCCTTGAGGTTGTTGAACACCTTGCGCGCCGCTGATTCGGTATAGTTTGCCTGCCCCGCCTGCGTTGCGAACACACCGTTCGGCTTGAGCATGTCTTTGCAC
>RFLC01000210.1 GCA_003694055.1 Candidatus Pacearchaeota archaeon
ACGGCGGGCGGGTGATGCCCACGTTAGCCTGCGGAGAGTTTGTTCCTATGAAGACATTTCTAAAAAAGGCGTGGCAGGACATTATCGGCGAGCAAAAAAATTTGGAACTGTATCTTGTGCTTAGTGTGATAGTTTTGATATTTGTTGCCGATATTTTTGACTTTGATACAAAGGCAGCATCAACGGAAATTTTATTGGCGGCGTTGGCTATTTTGGTTTATGGGATGATTGACACGCGGCACTACAATGAACAAATTGATAAGACATTATCAGAACAATCTCGTACTTTGAAGCGATTTGAGAAGCGAATATCGCAAATCGCGCAAGCATCTGCTTACTTCAATCGTTCGGAGTCATACGACCGCATTTTTAACGTCCTAGGTTCCGTGAAAGAAAGTGTTGATATAGTGAGTTATCATAATTTGCGTGCTGCAGATGCAAAACGTTCCCGGTACTTTGAAGCTTTGTTTAGCGTCATTAGAGACAGACATGTCAATCATCGAAGGATTGTATGGAATTTAGACCACCTGCTCTGGCTTAATGAAATTTTATCAATGGGGTGGGATGATCTCGATGAATTTAGTGTTCGTTTTTATCGTGCCAATCAAGCAAAGCAATCTCTAACAACTTTTGATATCTTCGATCAGAGAGTTGTTTTTCTTGGGCAAGGATGGCTAATGGAAGGGCATATTGAGATTGTCAGCCCAGAAGTGGCACTTTTCTTCAGAAGCTACTTTTCGGGCCTTTGGAATTCAAGTGTTGTGGTCAAAGAACGTGGCAAGCCAGCCAACAAAGATGTTCTTAATGCGCTGATTGATGAACTCGCACCTAATCATACTGTAGGCGCAGGCTAACCACGGCTGCACCTGACCTCGCTTCGCTCGGAGGGTACGCGGCGCGGTTTGCACGCGTTGGTCTTGGTTGGCAAAGATTCTGAGCCTGCGCCGCTCGGCAGGTGAGCCACACGTTGGGCAGGCGTGGTTGGGAAATCATGTCGGCTTGCACGGCGACGCGATTTTGGTGTATTCTGAATGTGTAGCGAGCGGTTGCAGCACCTTGACA
>RFLC01000211.1 GCA_003694055.1 Candidatus Pacearchaeota archaeon
GAAAAGAAAAATTTAAAAAACCACTTCAAAATGATAAAATATGGCAAGGTCAGGATTTTTTGCGCGACTGGCTAAAGGTATTGCAAGACTCGCAGCTCTCGGAGCTCTCAGCTTTTATGCTGTAAGCCAGCCAGCAAACTTCGACTATGTTTCATCTCAACCTCCGAGGGATTTAGCAAGGGTTGGAAGGAGCGATTTGGAAGCGCGGGCAATGGGCAACAGCCCTGCAACGCAGCGCGCTCCCCGATCATCAAAAACCACTGACAAGCAGGCGCGCGAGCCCGGCATCCTGAACATAGACGCAGGCGCCGGAAGAATTGTGCACGGAAAGGAACTCACATACCATGCGCATAACAAAGACTACCGAGTCCGCATTATGGGTTTTGACGATTACTCATCGATAAACTCAGTTGAACAAGCCCTAGAGCTAGTTGCGCGCGATAACTCCCCATCGGTGCTTGTGGTCGGTGACTTCTCAGAAGACCAGTACCAGACAATCGCCTCAATCTTAAGAAGGATGGATGAAATAAACCCAAGATTAATTTCAGAGCTTGAACCAGTCATTGTAAGTCTGCGAGGCGGCGGCGGAGGTGTTGAGTACACTAATGCATTCTACAAACCTGAGGAGTTTCCTGATGTGCTTTTAAGATATTGCAACAGGCAGACTTACGAGAGCATTGTAGGAGAGGAAGGGTACGGAAAAAGAGTTAGCCGGACCGTTGGAAAACATGTTCGAATTCCGACAAGCGAGGAAGACGCTAAGGCAATTATCGACGAAATTCGCGCATATATGCTAGAAAAAAGGCGCAAGGACGGATATGATTTAATCGCGATAAGCGCTGGACTCCATTACGAATTAGATAGAGTGCTTGCGCACGAATTTGGGCACGCAATCTTCGGCGAGAAGGAGGACGGGCTTGCGATTCATAGAAAAACTGCACAGAGCGATAGGTCAATCTGGAGCGAGTACGCACTCAAAAGAGAGAAGGAAGTAAGAAGCTGGGTAAGAAAGAAAAAAGAGAAGCTAGAAGAGCTAATTGAGATTCACAAATCTTGCAGCGAGAGTGAGCAGCAAGAGTTGGCGCGCGGAGCGAGTCAGCCGGCGGCAAGTGAGAGCGCTGAGTGCAGAGTGTGCATTGGCCTGAGGAATCTAGGAGAGGAGAGGTTGGAAGAACTTTACTCGCAGATTCTTGATGAAGCCGCGGTTGAATGGATGACAACAGACCAGATTGCAGACACTGTGGCAGATATTGTAGGTTGGAGAGGAGAATGGGACATAGCTCGCAGTAAATATAATGATGCGATAGAGAGTTTAAGAACTGCAGAATTCTTGTTGAAAAGTCTAGCTGATATGAACTTGAGACTATCAAAAACTGATGAGGAGAAAAAGAAATTCTTAGAAAAGAAAAGGAGATACCAGGAAGAAATTGCCCGAAGGAAAAAGGAGCTTAAGAAATTCAAAATTATTGAGGATATCAGGAGTTACATGGAGCACTTTGGCGAATAGGTGTTAACGTGGTTTGCGCAAGTTTTATAAGTTTGTTTTCGTTTTGGTTTGGATGTTTCCGACGGCAAAACCACAACTTTCGCTAGGCTCGCGCGGCTCAGTTTTCTTGCGCACTTTCCTAGCCCTCGCAGCGTTGCTTTTAATCCTAATCTTTGGATATTTTCTTTACAATGTTAATACAAATGTAGGTGTTTCCGACGAGGCAGGAGGGAATGCTGGGCAAACGCAGGAAAGAGGTGGAATCACAGACTTCAAGCAAGGAGCGTTCGAAACAGACTGGGCGCGCGCGACATTCCACAACGCTCTTACCGGAGAGGAGTTTAAGATAGCTGACTTCAAAGGAAAGACAATTCTCGTCGAGAGTTTTGCAGTTTGGTGCCCGACATGCAAACGTCAGCAGGAGGAAATCAAGGCGTTGCACGAAAAGTTGCAAGACCAAAACCTCGTGTCAATCTCGCTTGACCTCGACGAGAATGAGGATGAAGCAAAGATAGTTAGCCACGCGCAATCAAACGGATTTAATTGGATTTTTGCCCGCTCTCCAAATGAGAACAGCAGATTTTTCATCGCAGAGTTTGGCACCGACTTTGCAGCAGCGCCGTTCGCGCCAGTTGTGCTAGTCTGCCCAGACGGAAGCTACGCAATGCTCAAACGCGGACTAAAACTTGAATCCGAACTAGAGCAAGCCCTTAACTCCTGTCCTGCCTGAAACAAAATGATTTCCCAATATCTCAACTCGTTTGTTTTAGGATTGCTCACGCCTCTTGGAGCAGTGTGCGTGCTCCCGCTTTACCCTGCTTTTCTCTCATTCCTCGCCAACCGCCTCACTCCTCAAACGCAAAAGTCGAGAAACTCTCGGACAACATACGCTTTGCTTGGCATGATGGTCTCGCTCGGCAGCGTTATGTTCATGCTCTTGCTCGGCCTGATTTTCAGCGCACTCTTGCAAGTCTCTCTCACTTCTGTAACTCAAATTGTCTCGCCTATTGCTTTTTCAATCCTCGGAATTGTGAGCTTGGCGATGATATTTGACTTCAAACTTCCTTCACTCTCACGAAGGTTAAGGTTGCCGCGGACGAGAAGCGCGCTAGCAGACGCTTTCTTTTATGGGTTCTTCTTCGGTGCGATTGTCCTGCCTTGCAACCCAGGTTTCATTGCACTCTTTCTTGCAAGGGTTTCATTGCTCACAAACCCACTGGCAAGTCTCACCCACTTTTTCCTTTTTGGCGTCGGAATAGGGTTCCCGCTTGTCGCATTCTCAACACTATCAAGCACTTACAGCACGCAAATAATCT
Organism: Candidatus Pacearchaeota archaeon; assembly: GCA_003694055.1. GTDB lineage: Archaea > Nanobdellota > Nanobdellia > Pacearchaeales > GW2011-AR1 > UBA73. The sequence continues at coordinate 2,803 of RFLC01000211.1, forward strand.
CATTCCTCTCGCGATACAGACGGCAAGTGAACTTTATTGCCGGACTCGCAATGCTCGCAATCTCTCTTTACTATTTAATTTTCGTTTTCAGGGTTTTTGGTTAAGGCAAGCTGATTGTTTGCGATTATTGGGCAGGTTCTGTTTTGCGCGAGATGGAGTGCAAGCACTCGCTAAGCTGAGCAGAACTTTTAAATATAATGTTCAACCAAGGAATTTCTAACAAAAATGCAGAGAAAAGAATCATTTTTTAGCAGGGCATTGTCAATCTTGTTTGGCGCGGCTAGCGCGGAGCGCGAAAAGAATGCAGCACCTTTAATTGTCGAGAGAAAGTGGCGCGCGCCTCCAGGGATATTGATGCCTGTAAGGTTTGAGCATTTTGTTGAACGCAATAATGGGGCACTGGTTTTTGCGCATAAGTCCACTGAAGGAGGAGATGAATATGTGCGAAGCATTTATCATCTTGGAGGATGCACGCTTGATTACTCTTGCTCGAGGGGGATTCGGGAAGGCAGGTCAAGAGTGGAATTGAGGTTTGTTGGATATGAAGAGTGTGTGGAGAGAGTTGAGAGAATGGTAGAAGAAATAATTGAGAGGGAGTATTCCTAAGACCTTAGTTTTCGCGAGCGCGCAACAGCGCTTTCAAATGCCGTGCGGAGTTATGCGCCTCGCAGCCAGATAAAACTGCGCTCTCCCGGCGAAAGTTCCAGAACCAGATTAAGCTAAGAAACTGCGTTACTGAATTAATATTTTTATGAGCATTAGTGCGGCGAAAATTAGAGAGAGGGAGAACACAGCGTAATCGACATGACCGCCAGGAGTTATCTTGCCGCTTGCCCTCTTGGTTGTGAATGGCCAAAAAGGCGCGATGCCTTCTCGTGAAAATGCGTCGACAGCAAGGTGAAATGAGTAACCGAGAAAGAACGGCAGGGCAACAATCGGAGCAAAGAATGCGAATAAACCTGTTGCAATAAGGCAGGCAGTATAGGTGTGCAAAAAGCTATTCTTTCCAATCATCCCAAAGAGCTTGATTTTTTTATGTTTGTCGAGGAGAATCTCACTTTCTAAATCAGGCAGAACGCTTGCAAATAGGACAATCACAACAAACGCCAATCTGTTTTGAACATGTGGAAGGAAATAAAATGCAACTGCCAGACCAACTGCTAAATGTGTTTTAAGCAACATACAAATTTAATGTGTAATCTAGATTTAAATATTGTTCTATTTTTCGCGTCGCTTTTGACTTGCTCGCAAAATTCTTCAAAGCTGCGGGCGAAGCCTTGACTGAAGCCATTTGATGCGCGCGAGAAATTCTTGCAGTTTAGCGCGGAAATGGACCGCGAGGTTACTCTAAAAATGAGGCATTTTGATGTGGTGCTTTGAGTGGTGCGCGAGCGCGTCGTGAAGCGCGGGCGCTGAACGGCGTGCGTTGTTGAGCGCTTGCACACGAGCGCGCTTTAAGCGTGCCGGCGCGGCGTAAGGATTTCTGTACCGCACGCACGTTAGTTTCGCGCGAGTTATTTACTTTAAGTTTACCTCCCAGACGTTAAGCAAGCGAAAGGATATGCGATAGGGCAAGACACACGCACCGCGTTGCTTATGGGAGCACCGCGCTTTAGCGCGAGGGGCATGCCACGATGTGCGCGCATCACAGCTCGCCTGTGTCGCAGGCACGGCAATACGCGCATTAGCACTCGCATAACACCTGGCTGCAAACGCCACGCGACGCGGTTCTGGCGCGCAAAACCTCTCGCTAGCAAATGCGCTGCTCTTTCTCTAGGCCATTGAACGAGCGAAAACAACGGCACAAGTCATTCGCTTCGCAGTTTGTTAGCAAACCAAGAAAGAACGACAATTCCCAAAAAGAACAGAATGAAAAACATAATGTTCCTAGCCAGCTGTATCATCTTCAAGTTCTCAGGCGTGCGCTCAAACAAGAAAAACGCTGCTCCAGCTGCTACAACTCCAACTAGGAGTAATGCCACAAACACTGCGAATACCCTGCCCCTAAAACTCATTTTCTTCTTCACTCATCGAACTATCTGACTCACCTTCTTGCAACCCTGAATCAACAGGAATGTAGTCGCGAGGGGAGTAGAATTCTGCCTGCGGCTGATTCATGCTTTGCTTAAACTTAACAAAATTTCTGTATGTTAGGAAAGCGAATACCAATACGAGCAAAATTGCGCCAAGAATGCCGAGCGCGCGCTTGTTGTCGTCGGAAATAGCCAACCCAGTAAGACCTGCACCACGAGGAAGCACAACCCTTTGCGAGAGCTCCTGAACATCATTCTCGCTCTCTAACTTTGCGTTAAATTGGAATATTCCAATCGCATTTTTCGGTAGGTCAATAACTAGCTCCCTCACTGACTTCTCGTTCGCCTTTAACTTCAATTTCTCTGAGCCTTCCGCGAGCGGGATGTTGTCGCGGTCAACCAGCGCGTAGCTTAAGAGAATCTCCTGCGCCCTGCCAAGCAGCTCTTCAATCCTGTACTTAACAAAAAGTTTGTCGTCTTTCTTCTCAGTGCTTATGATTTCGAAGTTAAAGTCTGCCTCGCTCACATGCACTTCCAGTGGCACAACTAACGAGGTTTCATCGCAGACCACCTTCACATCAAGCTTGTGTTTCCCTAGCTCAAAATCTTTTGGTATTGAGAGCGAGAAGGTGTAGGTCTTTGTTTGCCCAAGGGTGAAGTCCTCAACTTGATTGTTCACAAACAATTCCTCGAAATTCTCATCAGGAACAAGTTGGCAATCATTTAAGAACTTACCTCCTGTGTTAGTAACTTTGAAACTTGCAACAACATCCCTTCCTCGCTTTACCTCAATCACTGGCAGCTCGCTGTATTCTAGCCGCGGTTCTGTGCTTTGCGTGTTGTTCACATAGATTATTTTCTCTTCCACTTTCGGCGGCGCACCTCC
>RFLC01000212.1 GCA_003694055.1 Candidatus Pacearchaeota archaeon
ATATAGAGGTTTACTCTCCGCGCAAGGATAGTTATTTTGAAGTTGGTTCATGCTCAAACTTGACTGATGCGCAGGCTAGGCGTTTGGGGATAAAGGTCGGGGTTGGAAAGGAGAGCTTTGTGCCGCACACGCTCAACAACACTGCTCTTGCTACTTCGCGCGCACTTGTCGCAATTCTCGAAAATCATCAAACTGCCGACGGCCGCGTGAGAGTGCCAAAGTCCTTGCGCAAATATCTCGATAGAGAGTTCCTCACACCACGGAAATGAAGATAAAAATAAAAGTAAAGGTAAAGCCAAACTCCCGCGAGGATAAACTGGAAAAGATTTCAGAGGCAAGTTATTTAGCATGGGTGAAAGCTCCAGCGCGAGAGGGCAAAGCAAATCTTGCAGTGCAGAGGCTTCTTGCAAAAGAGTTCAAGGTCTCTCCTTTGGATGTGAATATAAAAACGCCCTCATCGAGGGAGAAAGTAGTGGAGATAATTGCGCCAGATTAACCCTTGACTGACGAGCAGGGATATAACTTCAAACGCATTTGAAGTTATGCGCAAGTTTAAATAGTTCTATCATTTAATGCTCGCATGGCTGAAGACAACTTCTCAAGCGATGAGATGAGGAAAGAGTTGGGAGAGGTTATGAGAAACGAAACCTGCAAGAAGATTTTAGATGTTCTTAGGGAAAAAGGCGAGGCAAGCGTGAGCGAGATAGCTCGCGAAATTGGAGCGCCGGTTAACACTGCAGACTACAACTTAAAAAAATTATTGCGCGTCGGACTTGTTGAAGAGTCAGGAAAGTTTTACTGGAGCGTGAAGGGAAAGAAAGTTCCAACCTACAAACTATCAAAACGCAAGATTGTGCTCTCGCCCGTCCCAAAGTCTCCTGGAAGAAATTCAACTCATTTGTTTTTGCTTTTCGGAATACTTGTGTTAGGAGCAGCTCTAATCCTTGCGCTCTTTGCCTACAACTCATTGCTAACCGGAAAACCTGCTCCTCCTAGCTCAGGCACTAGTTTGGACAGGGGTTTTGTGTCAAGCGGGCAAACTTTGAAGACATTTGCAAGCGAGGAAGAGTTAGAAGAGTTTGTTAAGAATCGGGCAGGCCAAGGAGTTGCAGGAGGTGCTTATTTTGAGATGGGCGGCGCGGTAGCTCAAGCAGCTGGGCTTTTTTCAAGCAAGTCCTCTGCCTTGCCGCCGCAAGCTGCCGCAGAATCGGCAGGAGGAGCAAGCACTTACTCACAAACAAACATCCAAGTGCAAGGAGTGGACGAGCCAGATATAGTGAAGAACGACGGAAAGTACATCTATGTGGCAAGCGGCGACGTTGTTTCAATCGTCGAGGCATTTCCGCCAGAGCAAATGAAA
>RFLC01000213.1 GCA_003694055.1 Candidatus Pacearchaeota archaeon
CCTTTAACCTGAAAACAACCTGATCAACGCTAAAAGTATGTGGAAACCTTCCAAACAAGTGAACATGATCAGGCTCAATCGACAACTCGAAAATCTCACCTCCTAAATTTTCAACACACTCAAAAAGCAACTCTCTGAGACGATCAGCGAATTCTCCAACTAAAACCTTCCTCCTATATTTAGGACACCAAACTAAATGATACCGCAAATCTGTGTTTTTACCATTGTCTGCCATAAAACCTCCAAAATTTCATTGACACGCTCGTCTAAACATTAGACGAAGCTCAGGAGGCTAATTTTTTGAAAACTCAAATACTTTCCGCAAAAATCAAACTTAACTGCACGCAAGAAGACTTTGCTATTCTCAAGAAGACCGTTCTTGAGTTTAACAAGGCCTGCAACTACATATCCGAACAGGCCTTTCAATCTAAGACGTTCAACAGATTTCGATTGCACCACTTGGTCTATGAAAATACTAGAAAGATGTTTGGATTGAAAGCTGATCAAGTTTGCTGCTCTATTGCAAAGGTGTCCGACTCCTACAAGAAAAGCAAAAAAAATCTTCGAAAGTTCAAGCCTCTCGGTGCTATGGAGTTCAACAAAAATATCTTCAGAATCAATGTTGACAAACAAGTAGTCTCCATTGCAACTATTGGGAAGCGACTCAAGCTCACTTATCAATGCGGAGAACGACAACATCAACTTCTTGAATTCGCAAAGAACGCTGGAAAACTCAAAATCTCCAACAAACATGCCTTCTTCTATGTCTACTGCGAAATTCCTTGCGATACAACTGAAACAGATGGCTTTCTCGGAATAGACAGAGGTATCAAAAACATCGCTGTTGATTCCGAAGGTAACTTCTACTCTGGAGAACATGTTTGGAACCGAAAACAGAGATACCAGAAACTCCGCTCTGAACTCCAATCCAAGCAAACAAAATCCGCAAAACGAAAACTTCGAAAAATCTCTGGAAAAGAAAAACGCTTTATGCACGACGTCAACCACTGTATTTCTAAGCAGATTGTGCAAACTGCGAAACACTCCTGTAAAACCATCGTACTCGAAAAACTCGACAACATACGACACAGGGTCAAGGTCTCTCGCAAACAGCGAAGCACAATCCACCAATGGTCTTACTACGACCTTGCTTGGAAAATCGAATACAAATCCAAAATCGAAAGAATCGATGTGGTCTTCGTCGATCCTCGAAATACTAGCAGGACTTGTCCTTCCTGCGGCTTTGTTGATAAGAAAAATCGTCGTACTCAATCTAATTTCTCCTGTGTTCAGTGTGGATTCGCTGGCCATGCCGATCACATCGCAGCTATCAATATCGCTGCAAGGGGTGCTGTCAACCACCCTATTGTCTCGACTGCCTCTCGGTAGTCAGGGACAAGCTATCGGCTTTAGCAGATAGTAGTTGACTTAAACAATGAAACTCCTATCTACCTCACCTGTTTTTCTAAACATCTCACGTGATTCAATTTCTTTTACAA
>RFLC01000214.1 GCA_003694055.1 Candidatus Pacearchaeota archaeon
AATAATATCAGAAAAATTTGGGAGAGCGAAAGCGAACCTCTTAACCTATGTTAGACAGAATTTTCTGAAAGAAAATTTGGTTTTCTTTTTTCGTTGGTCAGTTAAGAGAAGTTTTTCTACGATGCAAAGCCGAAACTATCTGTGCCGAAGGGACGCGGGCAACCTCTCCTAATTTAAGGGCGGGCGGTTGGGTGGTTTAAGGTTTTTGGCTATTGGACTTAACTTATATTTCAATCACTTTTCCTCTTTTGCTCACATTCACAACTTTCGTAGTTTCAATGATTTCTTCTATCCCTCCGGCTTCGTGAATGTGGCCGTGGATGTGCAGGTCAGGTTTGAAGCGCTTTATGGCTTTCCTTATTGACTCGCTTCCTGCCACTCCTGAAAACTCTGACTTGCTTCCGCGAGGGTGCATGTGGGTAATCATAACTTTTTTTCTCACGCCCTGAAGCATCGAGTGAGCTTTTTCTAGGGTTTCCATAAGTTGCTCTTCAGTTATTGTTCCTGGGCCTAGGTCTGCTCCGCCTGCTCCGAAAAATCCGACGCCGTTATAAATCACTGCGTAGCCGTGCAAGTTGCGCGCGTCGTAAAGCGAAGCAACAAAGTCAATTGTTGCGAACGATTCGTGGTTTCCGGGAACAATTAAAACTCTCTTTCCCTTCTCTTTGAATGGTTTTATCAGTCCTTGTGTTTCGACCCATCCAAGAACATCGCCGCAAAGCACAACCAAATCGACCTTCTCTTTCTCTGCTTTTCTTGCTAGGTAGTTTGCAATGTCCGAATCGCCGTGCAAGTCAGCTGCTGCTAAAATTCGCAAGGAGCTTTCTCTTTCTTTTCTATCGTTCGGGTTCTTGTTTTCATTCATAATCCAGCATGACAAGCCGCGTTTTTAAAGTTTTGTTGGTGCAGGGTGGCGCGCCGCGTTTTTTCATCGGCGGCGCGCAGGCGTTTGAGCGTGCGCAAGCAGTGAGTTGTTGTGTGGGAAATTGTATATACAAACGTATATACGCAAAGCCGCAGGTTGCTAGCACCGCGCCCACTGGCGTTCGCGCGAGGCGCGAGAGTTTGAGCGCGCTCCACGCTCAACTCTCAGAATTTCCAATAA
>RFLC01000215.1 GCA_003694055.1 Candidatus Pacearchaeota archaeon
GAGCGAAGCCCTCCGCACGCACGACGCCCTCTTCAACACCCTCCCAGACCACTTCCTCGTCAAAGTGGACCGGGCGAGCATGGCGCACGCCCTCGAAGTCCGCTCGCCCTTCCTCGACTACCGCCTCCTCGAGTGGGCGCAAACCATCCCGACAGCATGGAAAGCGAGCCCGTTCAAAACGAAAATCCTGATGCGCGACATCATCCAGGGTCTCGTCCCGGCGCCCATCGTGCAACGCGGCAAGCAAGGGTTTACGCCGCCACTCGAAGAGTGGATACAGAAGAAGCGGTACGAGCACCACACCACGCGCGGGTGGGAAGCCCTCAAGAGAACAAATCCCACCCTCGCCGCAAGCTTCACAAACATTTTAAAAAGCAAGGAGAAACTCATGCTTAACTACAGGATACGACTCTTCCTGTACGGACTGTGGTGGGAGAAGTGGGCCGTGTAAAAGAAAAAAACAACACCAAGCAACAATTCGTTCTCGCAATACAACGCTTACCCACCCACCGTTTCATACCCTTTCTCGATAGTGCAAGGGTAACTTTCAAAAATTTACAACAAACCGTGAACAAAAAAATTTTAAGAAAAAAACCCAAACCGATGAGAGATCTCCCCGTCATCACTTTTGAAGTCACAAACATCTGCAATGCACGTTGTACCTTCTGCGCATATCGCCTCTCAACAGATAAGAAAGAGATTATGCCATTCAAGACCTTCCAAAAAGGACTTGACCAATTTCTCGACGTCGGGGGAAAAGCTATCGTTTTAACACCTGTCGTAGGAGACCCACTCATAGATCCCGGCTTATTTCAGAAGATAGCATATGCAAAAAGCAAAGGCATAAACGATATCAGCTTTTACACAAATGGCAATCTCCTGCTCAGCAATGATAACTACAAAAAAATTGTTGATTGTGGTGTGACGAGACTTGACATCAGTATTGGAGAGCTCGATAAGAAGAAACATTGCCGAATCTATGGTATTCAAGAACAGGTCTACGATAGAATGCTCAAAGGACTGCATGAGCTCCTCAAATATAACAAACAGAAAGGAGAGCGGGTGAGAATCATTGTTGGCTTTCGACCCATGTCAACACCGAATGAAGTCATGAATTCTCCAGACTTCAAACGCGTTCTCCAACCGTTTCTGAGCAAAAGAGTTACCATTAATATTATGCAAGTCTTTGATAATTTTGGTGGTATGATCACTCCAAAAGATCTTCTGGGCAATATGAAATTAAAGAAACCCTACTCGCAGAAGTACTATCCGTGCGTCAGGTTATACAATGCTATCAGCATTCTTCCACAAGGCGACGTACGACTCTGCGGTTGCCGCCTTAGAAAAAGCAGGTATGATGAACTCGTCGTGGGAAACATTTTCAAGCAACACTTGAAAGATATCTACGCTGGAACAAAAGCAAAGAAGATACGAGAAAATTTCACCAAGAATAAACTCCCAGAAGTTTGTAAAGCATGCACATTCTATGAACCCAATATGTGAGTACAATGTCAATAAAAAAAAAGATAACCGTCATCATGCCCGTCTATAAAGAAACACCCCAACAGTTGAGACAAGCAATCGATTCGATTCTTGGTCAAACAATAAAAAACTTCGAGTTTCTCATTGTCCTCGACAACCCCCGGAACAGAACTGCACAACAAATCATAAAAGAGTACGAAAAAAAAGATAAGCGTATACGAATGAACATAAACAAGCGTAATCTCGGACTCCCGGCAAGTCTCAACAAAGCCATACAACTCGCAAACGGGGAGCTTATCGCGAGGATGGACGCTGACGATATCGCACTTCCCGACCGGCTTGCGAAAGAACTCGCTTGCCTGAAAAAAACGGGTGCGAACATCGTGAGCTCCAACGTTGTCTACATTGATGAAAAGGGAAAAGAAATCAAAAGGAGTGCGTTCACACAAGCGGACGTGCAAAACCTGCGGAAAACACTCCTCACCAAAGACCCACACCCCATCGTCCACCCGACAGTCCTTGGTAAGAAGAAAGTCTTCCTCCAGAACCCTTATGATGAAACATTCCGCAACTCGCAAGACTTTGAACTCTGGCTGCGGCTCGCGGCGAAAGGTGTGCGTTTCGCGCTCGTTCAAAAACCACTACTGAAATTGCGTGTTCCCAGAACAACGTATGAGAAAAGAGTAGAGAAGAACAGAAGGTATGCACAATACGTGCTGCGCGCCCTCAAGAAAAATTTTCCTTATTACAAACAACAATATTCATTCTATAAAAAGTTTCTCTGCACACTTTTTCGAATAACACTCCTCACACTCCCAAAAAAAATACTGGTTCCTCTGATCAAACTGAAAAAATGAAACAGTACTTCCCCGGTATCGATGGATTGAAAGGCACACTCATTCTTCTCGTTATTCTCGGCCATCTACTCCAAGGAGACTTGATGAGGACTCTCCCCCGCTACCTCATCTACAGCTTCCACATGCCACTCTTCTTTGCGGTGAGCGGTTACCTCCTACGACGCAAGCTGGGAGAGCAACCCCCTCTTTTAATAACAAAGAAGTACTTGTTCCGCGTCGGAATACCATGGATTGTTGCGGTCCTTACATATTAC
>RFLC01000216.1 GCA_003694055.1 Candidatus Pacearchaeota archaeon
ATCTGTGGCAATATTTTGCGTTTTCTCTCCTAACTGCGCTGCAGCCCTCGCCATTGCAGGTTTCTGTTGTTTTAGAATAGTCATCTCTTGAACTATCTTCTATAATTTCGCATGTTTCTGCTTCTCTCAAAGTTCTTTCAAGTCCAGGGTTGTTTCTAAGCAACTCCTCTTTAGAGACTCCTGCTGCGAGAGCAGCTTCATAAGCCTCTCTAACTCTTTGCGCGCTTTCTTTCATTCTAGCACGCATAAACTCTGGGAACTGCTTATCAGTCATGCTTTGATAAGCAATAGAAGGAGAGCTTATTTTTGGTTTTTTTGAGACATCTTCATAAGGTTTAGCATTAGAGTTAGTTTTATTTTGTGCAGTCGGGAGATTTTGCTCAGCTCCATGCGCTTGCCTTTTAGCTAATTTACTCTTTGAGCTGTATCTCACTATAAAGTCCTTTGGATTAAACGCTTCCTTCGATTGCTTCTCTATTGCTCCATCTTCAAACACAGCTTCTTCTTCCATAGAAAATCTTTGAGAGAGTGATTTTTAAATCTTTCTTTTTTACTATTCTTTAATCATAATATTCCTGTTGTTTGGATAGTTGTTTTGCGCGCGTTGTGGAGAAAGAAGTCGCGTGCGAGAGATGTTTTTACTCTTGCCCGTTATTGTTCGCGAACAAGAAATCCAAGTTCTCGGCTATAATGCTAGCAAGCACGTGGTTGTCCATTTCATGCCCGTTCTGTCCGTCAACAGAGTAGAATCTCACCTCGCCTGCCTCTCGAGCTGCAAGTTTCTCAATAGTGTTTTCCACAATATCTCGCGTGAAAATTGGGTCTGTGCTTGAGACCACGTAAAGCACGTTGCCGCGGAACTTGTTAAGGTCTCCCTCAAAGCGCTCCATGTCAAGGAACAATGAAAGAGCATCTTCCTTGTACGGCCTGGAGTCTCCCCACTCGTCCTCAGGCGTCATGATAATGCTGTTAGCCCATAGGTTGAAAAGCAAGTCGCTTTCCATCCATCTAGGCAAGAGAGGGTGCTCTATTGCTGTGTTTACCAGCACCACTCCTTTTGGGTGGGTTTGCGCGTTTATTGCGTAGGTCATTGCAGCTGGTCCGCCGAGGGAGTAGCCAACAGCCACATGGTTGGTCCGCTCGATTTCTTCTCTTGAGTAGTCTTGAAACACGCGCTCGCCGACTCTTGCCACCTCCTTGTAAGTTCGCACTCCTCTAGGATAGGAGAACTTCACAAACGAGTAACCGAGATCACTCAATTCAATTGCCTCTGCGTTCATAACTTTTTTGCCGCCATTGAAACCATGGAATACGAGAAAGCTTCCCTTGGTCAGCCTCTCGCCATCGCTATCTCTCAAGTTGCTTGGCCAATAGGAAACATCATCTGGAGAGACGACTGGTTCAGCTGGTTCGGGGAATTTGGACAGGTAGTTGCGCACGAACTGCTCTGCATCAGCACCCAATGGAAACGGCAAGCCGCAACCGCCTGTCAGCAGCGCTGCTAGTCCTGCGCATCCCCTCATGAAATCTCTTCGCGTTAGTTTCACTGCCATGATTTTGTTTCAGAATTTACCTATTTAAATTTTTCGGTTGTTTAGCTACTAAATAATAGTTAAAAATTATAGATGTGAATGCTCAAACAGATTTCTTTAAACTTGGGTTGAGATTTTGCGACGAAAATAAGGCGAGCAGTCCTAGGAGGGCGAGGAATAGGGCTCGG
>RFLC01000217.1 GCA_003694055.1 Candidatus Pacearchaeota archaeon
GCACTCGTTACGCGCTTGTTTCCTTTCTCCTAATCCTGATTTTGTTATTGCGCGTTGTAATCTCTTTCTGGTCTGCCAAAACAAAAAACTCTAGCTCGAGTGCGTCGCGCGGGATGCGGAAGTTGGAAACTTCAAGGAAGCGCTTTGTTCCCAGAGGAATGTCTTCGAGCGAGAACTCTCCTAAAGTTTGCCCATTCCATCTCACTTCAAGAGTTGAGTTCTGCACATCCTTCAAACCGCTGTTGCCAACAACAATTTTGAAGTTCAGGAAAGGCCCTGTTTTGTTTGCCTCAATTTTCTCGATGTAAAGGTCAGGCGCAGATGGTTGGCTATACAATCGGTTAATTTCTGCTACAATGTCATTGTCAAGCACCTGGTTGCAGTTTGTTATTGGGAACATTATGCTCTTTTTGTCGCTTTTGTGGTCAAAACCAAGTGCGTGGAGCAACTCGTGCAGCGCTACTTGTGGCTTGTTGCAGTGCTCTTCTCTGAAAAGCGAGATTCTCCCTCCTAGGATGACAGCGTACCTTGTGGTGTTCACTATCTTCGTCGGACCTCCCTCGCCAGCAACATAATAACCTGTGCTTTCTAAAGCAGAGTCGTCTCCTGCAGCGCAACTTACCTCAATGAACGGCGCATCCTTCCCAAGAGGCAAGGGTTCGAACTCTAGCAAAGTTTTTCTCTCTAAAATGCGCGTTGCTTCAATGAAATCTGCCCGCTGTTTCTCTCCGCAGTTTGCAGAGATTGTGTAAAAAATCACTCTGTCAGGATATCGCATGTTTGGGTAGAACTGAGTGCTTGTGCTTGGAAGCGAGGAAGAGATGTTATTCGCATATGCTTCAAATTCAACATCCTCTCCAGTGAACAACTGGAAGTAAATCCATATCAAGCTGATAAAGAGTCCGCTAGCAACAACAAAAAGCACAATTGGTAACACTCGCATTTCCTTGCAAAGCTAGATTAATTTATAAGCTTAACCTCTCAAGTTTGGAAGATGCACGCGCTTGCCTGCTCAACAACTCCATCATTTTGTTGAGATGATTTGCGCGCTGCGTTTTTTGGCTGCGGCTTTAGAAGCAGCGCGTTCTTTGAGCGTGCGCGCAAGCAGTGAGTTGCTGCGCGCTCAATAGTTGTATATACAAACGTATATACGCAAAGCCTCACGCTGCTAGCACTGCGCCCC
>RFLC01000218.1 GCA_003694055.1 Candidatus Pacearchaeota archaeon
CCTCAGCCTTGCCTTTGGGTTCTTCTCAAAGTAAAGCCTAGATGAAATACATCTCAACAACTCCGCGTTTTGACGGCAACAAATTTAGTTTTATCTCGACAACGCAATGCAACACTCGAAAAGTAATTTAGCACAAGATAGTTAGCATTATGATTTTAGTTCACTAAGCAACCATCTTGCTCGTTTTTTTATACATTCAAAAAATAAAACTTGGCACAATTCATTCCCGGATTAAACTGCGAGGATTTCATGCGCGCGAATTAATTATGTATATACATGCGTATATACATAAAAACGCAAACAGCGCGCTCCGCGCGCTGAAATTCGCAAAGCTTGTCGGCGCGCCTTCGGCGCGCCAAAGATTTCACACCTCTACGCCAGCGGGAAGCAAGATTCAGAAGCGCCAATTGTAGTAGCCTAGCTGAGGGTCAAATCTTGGTTTGTAATAGTAATTGCGCAAATTTCCAATTCCGTGGATTAGTGGATCGTACTCTTCCTTATTGCGCCAATCTGAAGCCACAGGAGAGTGCGCTTGTTCAGGATAGTAACTGAACTCGCCTGCAGTTTTCCCTCGCGCGAGGTCATAACGTGCGAAGGCGGACCAAAGCGCAAAGTCGCGAGCTTGTGCCCGTATTACTGCCTTCTTCACAGCATTGTCGTTCTCGTCGTAAACCCAACGCACAAACCTTGGATCGCGCGCATCAATCTTCAAATCAAATGGCAAATCATACGGGCTGCGCTTGCGATAGAAATCTCTTGATGGAAGGTAAACGCGGAAGACTCTCCTTCCATAAAAATCGTCAATGTACTTGTAACGCGTGACAAAGCTCCCGTCTCGAAAATCTGCAATCAGTGCGTAGCCGTCGTAAGGAGTTCCTGTATAACCCAGGTAAGTCACACCATACCCTAGGTAAAGAGGGTTATACAAATAAGCTGCCTCTGCCGCCGGAAAAACTAGCATGAGCGCGACTAAACTGACTAGGGCGAGCGCTGCAAACCTGCTAAGCTTCGCGGCATTAAGTTGCATAAAAATTTGAGCAAGAAAGGGTATATAAATATTACTATTTTTACGTAGCAATAGGATTTAGAGCGCGTTTGGAAGGATAGGTAAAGCTCAGTTGAATGAACTCTGCGTGCTGCGAGGCATGGTAGGCAAGGCTCGCTAAGCTTTTTAATTGCAAGACACTCTAACAATGATGGTGTTTTTGCACTTGGCAGTGTTTGCTGTTGCGCTGCTTGCGCTTGTTAAATTCTCTGATGTAGTGGTAGAGAACGCGGCGCTGATGGCGCGGAAGCTTGGCGTGGGGCAAATTGCAATTGGCTTAACTATTGTCGCAATTGGCACATCAATTCCAGAGTTAAGTGCAAGCATCGCAGCAGCGATAAAATCCCGGCCAGGCATAATCGTCGGCAATATCGTCGGAAGCAATGCCGCAAATATTGGGTTGGTTGTAGCCATCTCAACTCTCTTCTCATCTGTAGTTATTTCCCGACGCACACTGAAACGCGATGGCGAGATTATGCTCCTTGCCTCAGCGCTATTCTTTGCTCTTGCGTTGAACTCAGCAATCTCAAAATTAGATTCGCTTGTTTTGCTAGCTTTTTTCGTTGCATATTCAATGTTTTTATTTGAAACAAGCGGAACAAGAAAAAGAGAGTATGCTTACGCGGATTTCGTTGATTATTTCTTGAAGTTTAGGTATGTAGATAGTTTGAGAAAGAATGTTGGACGGGCAATGCGGAGAAACGCGGGGAAACGCAAGGTTTGGAAAGAGTTAGTTGTTGTGGCAGTGTCGTCGATTGGAATAGTGGTAAGTGCAGATTATCTTGTGAATGAGCTTGTTTGGCTTGCTTCTTGGTTTGGCGTTTCGACAGAGTTTGTTAGCCTAACATTGCTTGCTATTGGAACTTCATTGCCTGAGTTGAGCGTGAGTCTTCGCGCAGCAAAAAAGGGTTTTGAGAAGATTGCGCTAGGCAATGTTATTGGGAGCAATATTGCAAACCTCACTCTAATCCCCGGGATAGTCGGACTTATCAACCCTCTCTACCTCGAAAGAAAGTTTACGGTAGTCAGCATTCCAGCGATGCTTGCTCTCTCAGCTCTTTTCCTTCTGCTTGGCAGAAAAGGGCAGAAGATAAGCAAACCCGAAGGTATTGCACTTTTCGCCGCGTACATCGCCTTTGTGTTTCTCTCCATCTAGTTTCAAATTTCTAGTTTTGAACAATCTAACTGCAAGGTTAATTTGGCAAGAGTCAGCTTTCTTTGAATTCTGTGTAATGGCATGCTCCGCAGTATTCTCGATTTTTGTGCACTGCCAAAAACACGCCAGGTCCGCACCGCGGGCAGAACTTTGCTTGACGCGCGATGGTTTCGCCCTCAGCTCTGTACTTAGCATACTTCTTGCTCGTAGGTTTGTTCTTGTGCGGCTTTTTTCCTTTCTTCTCTTTTGTTGAACCACCTTTAGCTTTTGCCATGTTCGATACCAACCATCCAGCTTTTTAACTTTTTGGGTTGGCTAAGCTAAGGGTTTGATATCATCTTGCGGAAAGAGAAATTTCGCGGCAAGAGAGAAAAGTTTGCGCCTGTTTTGGAAAAAGTTTCGCAAGAGTTAAAAACGCAAGTTGAGTTGTTTGCAAGGGTGCGTCGTTCAATGGTAGGATGGCCGGCTCCAGACCGGCAGACGGGGGTTCGATTCCCTCCGCACCCATTTGCTTGCCAAATGAATTTGCGCTGGCAGCATGGTTTAGTTTTGGTGCGCGCTTAGCCATCACAGCGCGCAAGAGTTTAAAGAGAAGAGCTTTCAGTTATGTCAATCTGCGGCAAGGAGTCTGGATTGCTCGGGTCTGTGCCGTTGTTAAGAATTGTGAAATCATATGGTTTTGAGGTGCGCGGGAATTTCTTGACAACATCATCCCTGCCTTGGAAGGTGATGTTCGCGATTGGCGGGCTGTGATAGTCGAGGCGAAGAGTGACTAAGTAAGAGCTTGCTCTTTTAGTTGTCTTTAATTTAATTGGTCCTTGTGCTATTTCAACCCCTGGTTCTGAGTATGGCGCGGTTAAATCGTCAATGAGAAAAACTATCTCATCTCCTGTTGTGTTGATTAGCAGTTGTCCGCGCGTGAATTTGAACTGAGGCACTTTGCGTATGTTCCCGTACCCCCGGTCAATTGCTTCTGCAATCTTGGCGTCAAACACGCTCAGTGCAGCTATTGACTGCTCGACAATTATTCTCTCCTTCCTTTGGTTTATTTTTGGCATGACAAGGGCTAGCACAAGTGCAATTAGGGCGAGAGCTACGAGTATGTAAAGGACTGTTTCAACCCAAATTTGAGCTTTCTTTCTTTTCCACCCCATTTTAATTTAACAATCTCTTATCTCAGCCACGTCGGTTTTTGTGCATGCATGACCTCCCTCAAGTATTGGAACAATTTCAACCTTGCTAAACCTCGGACTTCCGCTGGCAACTGTATAATTGTAAGTGAATGTTTGGCCTTGGCGAGGGATTGCTATGGGTGCAGTAGAATCTCCGGTCATGGTTATTCCGTTCGTGCCTGGAGAATTTCCTCCCTTAACTTCAGCGCTCTCGGAACTAGTCGAGGTTTTGAAAACGAGGTAGAAACCCTCAACCTTGCTTGCAAGCTCTTCGGTAGTTGGCTTGGCGCTTACTGAAATGATGTAAGTGTTTGTTGAGCTGTCAAAGCAATTGAAACCAAACTCGTCGGAGAAGGAGAAGTAGGCTTGATAGTCTGTGCAACTTGAGGCGTTCGCTAAGGTGTTGCGCACGAGCGGCACGACGATGCCTGCAATAATTAGCACTCCAGTTATCGTTACAATGATGAGAAGAACAGTTGCAACGACATTTGAAAGCGCTCTGCGCTGCATTTTAAGAGGCTTCAATTTCTATCTCTCCTGTCGAGCAGACCTTTGCCTTCTTTATGCCAGAGTCGTCCTCGCCAAGCAGGATTGGTGTGACTATTATTGTATCGCCAGCGCTAACACCCGACGACGAGAACCCGGGGATTGGCACTGAGTTGCTCTCGCCAGGAAGCACAAGCTGGCCGCCTTGCGTGACTACTCCGTTATTGCTTCCAATGTCTGAAGTTCCGAAGAGTCCTTTCTTACGCAGGACCACTCCATAAATCGGAAGGTTTCCGCTGTTGACTATGCCGAGTGTGCCATCGCTTGTTATAACTTCTGCTTGGAACTGCAATTGAGAGCAGAGGTTGTCCACTTCTGTGCCTTGTTTCATCACGCTCTCGCTCTGGAATGTTTTTGCCCATAGAAAGATGATGAGTGCGAGAATAATAGCAAGTACAACAAGCAGCGAGGAAGCAACTGCAGGCGAAACACCTCTCTTTTTTCCCAGATTTTTCATTTTATTATTTATTAACTGATATTTAAAAAGTTATTGAAAACAACCGGCGCGAGATTGAGAGGGCCGGAAGCGCGTATGGCGAGAGAGCAAGAGGGCAGGAACGGACAAATATATAAAACCCATCTAGCTAGTGCAAAAATGCAACCTGATGTGATTGTAATTCATTACAGCGAGATAGGAACTAAAGGAGAGAACAGGGAGTTTTTTGAACGAGCTTTGATAAAAAATTTGAAGGGAATTTTAGGTACGAAAAGAGTGGTCAAGCGCTATGGGAAGATTTTAGTGGAGTTGGGCGCAGAGCGGGGAGAGAAAAGTGCGTTGGAGAAGTTTAAAGAAAAGCTTGCGTTGTGTCCGGGGGTTGAGTACTTTGCATTTGCAAGAGCCTGCAAGTTAGATGTGGAGAGCATGAAAAAGCTCGTGGAGAGCTATTTTGAAGAACTAACTAAAACCCAAAAGTTCGACGAGAAAAGTTTTAAGATAGAAACTCAGCGCTCTAACAAATCATTCGCAATTGGGTCGCAAGAGTGCAATAAAATTCTTGGAGAGGCGGTTGCGAGCAAGTTTGCTTGGAAGGTGAGTTTGAAAAATCCGGAAGTTAGAATTTTCGTCGAGATTGGGGAGCAAGAGATTGTTGTTTATCACGAAAAATTGCGCGGCGTGGGTGGGTTGCCTGTTGGGGTGTCTGGCAAAATTGCTTGCTCGTTCTCTGGAGGAATAGACAGCCCTGTTGCTGCGTTCATGATGATGAAGCGAGGATGCGTTGTTGAGTTAGTGCACTTTTTCAACTATCATGCGGGAGGGCAAAATTACAGCTTAGAAAGCATGAGATGGAGGTTTGAAAAGATTGAGAAGCTTGCAAAGCGGCTCGCAGAAATTCAAGGGCAAGTGAGTTTAGTTGCTGTGCCGTTTGAAGAATTTCAGTCACGCGTTGTTGAGCTAGTGCCTGGCAAGTACAGAATGTTGATTTATCGTCGAGCTATGATGCAAGCTATTGCCAGGCTTGCTGAACAAAACGCTTGGGGAGGTATTGTCACAGGTGACTCTCTCGGGCAAGTTGCCTCGCAAACGCTTGACAACTTGAAAGTTATCTTTGCTGCTGGAGATGGAATTCCAAAGCTTGCGCCTCTTGTTGGTTTGAACAAAAATGAGATTATAGAAATTGCGAAAAAGATTGGAACGTATGAGCTATCGGTTTTGCCCTATCCTGACTGCTGCTCTTTCATGATTGCGCGCCATCCTGAGACACGGGCGCGACTAAGTGAAATTGAAAGGCTGGAAGGGAAGTTGGAGATTGACAAATGGGTTGAGCGCGCTGTTAACGAAAGAAAAGAATTCAATTTTAAGGCAAGCAGCAGTATTTGAAATTGGGTAAGGAGGGTGCGCTTAGTTTCTCAATCCATCGCAAAACCGACGATAAAGTTTAAACAAACTTATAAACTTAACAAACTTCTAATTTTCATGGAAAAAAGAGGTGCTGAAAAGGTGGTTGCAGTTGTTGTTATGCTTCTCCTTGCGCTAGCACTGCTATTAATCCTTTGGTTTTCTCTTCGCGGGCAAGTTCACGAGACTGCGCGGCGCGCGCATACAGGAACGCAATGCCTCACCTTAAACGTCTTTCCGAAAAGTTGCGTTTACTCGACCAACTTAATTAACAACAGAAGGTCTGTGCAAGTTGAAGTGGCGCGCTCTGACACTACAGATATTGCGGTGGATGGGGTCCTGCTAACACTCTCGCTTGCCGACGGAACAACAATTAGCGTGGAAAATAAAACCCCTCTCTCTAGCGCATCCTCTCCCCAACTCAGTTTTTCCATTGATCCGGGTCTTCCCAATCCAGTATCTGTCACAACGCGACCAATAGTTAACCTCTCCATTGGGCAAGAGATTTGCGAAACAGGATATCAGCGAACAAGATGCCAAGGAACGCAATGCGGAAATGGACAGCTAGAGATTGGCGAAGTGTGCGACTCAGATATTGGAGAGTTGTGCAA
>RFLC01000219.1 GCA_003694055.1 Candidatus Pacearchaeota archaeon
GAGATGGAACGGATGACACGCGGCAGGATGATGGTCATCGAGGCCCTGGTGCTGGGGATCATCGGAACCGCCCTCGGTTTCGGCGTCAACGAGTTGCGCCGGCGCTGGGAGATGCCCCACCTGGTCGTCGGGGTCAACAACTTTCCCCGCCCCCCGCCATACTTCTCTGCCAAATCCAAATTGCCCAACTCTCGCTTTACATTTCCTTCGTGCAACCGCCAACAAACCTGAATGTATTCCTTCTCCCCATTTTTCATCACTATAAAATCCACCTCATATCTCCCCTCTTTTTTCCCATAAAATACTTTCTCCCCACCCCATCTCCGCCGCAACTCCCAATAAACCAAATTTTCCAACCGCTTTTCATCATTTTCCTCCCCTCCCCGGATAAACAAATTATCCACCACATAATACTTCCCCACTCTCCTAAACACTCTCCCCAACTTGTAATCAAGTTTATCTACTCTTGCTAAAGCAAAAGCCTCTTGCCAATAATGCAAGTAATTGTCTACCGTTTCTATGCTCACCTTAATCCCTTGGTTCTCCAACTGGCCCGCTATTCTCCGCAATGAAACCACCGAGCTCACATTGCCCGCCACAAACTCAAATATATCCTTCAACACCCTCACATTTCTCACTTTAAATCTTTGAGCAATATCATCAATAATCACTTTCTGCAGCAAATTATCTCGATAATTCTTCGCTAATTCCTGGCTCAAATCCAGTTGCTCGCCCAATCCCCCTCTGCGCAAATATACCCGCAAAGCTCGTTCCACCGCCTCTTCATTTTCCTCATAATCAACTCTAATCCCTTTATACTCTAAAAATTCTCGAAAACTGAATGGCTGCACTAACAAACTCAAATTTCTCCCTGCTAGAGCGCTAGCCAGTTCTCCCGATAATAAACTGCTGTTAGACCCACTCAACCAAATTCTCACTCCTCCCATTTCATACAATTGCCTCACTAACTTCTCCCACTCTTTCACTACTTGCACCTCATCCCAAATGACTACTTTTTCGCCAGCCTTAGCTATTTCTTTAACATACATTTCCCATACTTGCCGTAACTCCTGCACTGTCTTTACCTCTCTCAACCAATCACTTTCAAAATTGAGATATAAGACATTTTCCCTGCCATATTTCTTCTCTAACTCCCTCAACCACATCTTCAACAAAAACGACTTGCCTACCCGCCTAAATCCCACTATTGTCTTAATCAAACGGCTTTTTTCCGCTTCCTGCAACCACTGCCAATAATCCTCTCTCGCCACCCTTTTCCCTCGAGGCAAAACTCTCGCTTCTCTTCTCGCTCGTCTTAATTGTCTTACATTTATCACAATCTTATATTGACATAATTGCACATTTTTGTCAACCCAGACCAAACTCTCTTGCAAAAAGCCTAAAAACAGAAAAAGGTTCAGTTCCTAGCATGGCGCTAGCCAGGCGGACCTGAACCTTTAAGGACGTTCTTTGCAACTTCGTTTCAAGGAGCGTCCCTGTCCAGCTGGCTCGGCAACCTTAACTCAGGTTAAGGTTCCGACCCTTAAGTTGCGCATGATTGCACTTGGTCGAGAATAACAGTCCCCAAC
>RFLC01000220.1 GCA_003694055.1 Candidatus Pacearchaeota archaeon
AGAAACGTTTGACTCATTTGCTGATTTAAAGGCCCAAGCGCAAAAACTGGCCGAGGCCCTGCGCCAAAAAGGAGGTGAGGAATGAGCCAACTCGATAAACTGGCCCAACCCCAACACCGGCAGGCGATTTTGCTGGCGGAACTGGCTGGACTGTTGCATAACATTGGGAAATTAGATGTAAACTTCTTGGCTGAAACAACTCGAGGCAATGTGGCAGAGAAGATTGAAAAACACCTATTGGATATATACCAATATCAATTCAAGCGTTTTGCTAAACCCAACGTTGCCCTAATAGAGAATGCTCGTTCTCCTATTGTAGATCGCTTTGCTGACTGGAATACAGAAAGAGATTTCTCAGCCTTCGAGCAAGAATTAAGATCTAATAATTATTGGAGACCTCACGAGGATAAAGAGTTTATTCAAGCTACAATCAAAGCGGCTTGGATGCTTGTTCGTTTTCTGCAATCGAACGGTCCTTTGTACCAATTACAAAGAGAAGAGTTACAACCATTCAAAGACGAATATGAATGCCGTCAGCAAATACAAGAAGAATTTGATCTTAATACCATTCCACCACGCGAAAGACAAAACAAAATAAATGAACTAAAAAAATTGACTCAAGACGCCTTAACAAACTTTGAAGAGGTCAAACGAGCTGTCCACAACAAAGAAAAATCACAACAAGATAACCTTGAAACAAATTTTCGTAAATTTGTTCTATCTGTCGCAGATGAAAGCTGGTCTCTGGCTGATATTTTGACCCTCTTTTGGGACGATTTCTTTTATAAGCCACAAAATGATGTGGAGCCAGATTATAAACGCAAATCAGCTCTTGAGCCTTGGTTAAAAGCAGAAATTAATACAACGCTACCAGCGCTGTTAGCTCTCGCTCATGGCGAAATGTCCGGTTCTGAAAAATATCGAATCACTGAAGATAAGGCAGGAAAACTTCAGATACAAGGTGTAAAACAAGAGCAAACAACATTCGAGGGATTACGGATTTCCACTGCTTTCGGCTACGAACGCCCACTTAAGGTATGGCAGTTACACAAGGAACGGCAATCACTGATTGCGGCTATACCAGATAAACAAGAAGATGTTGTTGCAAAACGTAGCGACCTTCTCAAAATCGTTCAAGAAAAATTAGAACACGGTCTGGGCGATACTCAACGACCAATTAACGAAATTACTCTTTGGGATTATGCATCGTCTATCGCCGCCCTTTTCAAAACCAGTATTGCTAAAAGTTTCCTCGAAGGGCAGGTGGCTGACGCTAACCAAATGCACTGGCGTTTACTCGGCGTGCGCTTCAATGGTCTTGACTATATTTTGCAAGCCAGCCGTATCGCCGACATACTTGGCCGTCAAAAAAAATACCAGCAATCTCTTGACAAGATTTGTATTGCTCTTACACAGGATACCCCCGTGGCCAGTTTGGTCTATCAGGATGAAAATGGACTGTTTTTTGTCGTACCTGATTCCGATAACCTCAAACTAGAAGATTTACAAAGTTTCATTGATAAACAGCTTCAAAAGAGCCAATTTGAGGATTTGAGGCCCGCTATCAGTTGGAGCGAGACGCCGCTGCGGGGTAAACAACTAAATTTGGGACAAGAGCTCAAACGACAGGATAACATTCCACGGCCATCTATTGACCCGGATAAAGTTAAAGAATGGTGGGGAAATCACTCCAGGCAAATTTGTGAAGTTTGTGGCCTGCGACCGGTTATCAGCCGAGAAACATCATACTGTTCTGAATGTAAAAAGACTCGCCAAGACCGTATGCAGACCTGG
>RFLC01000221.1 GCA_003694055.1 Candidatus Pacearchaeota archaeon
AGAGAGGTATGCAAAAGGTGAAATTACGAAGAAACAATTTGAAAAAATGAAGAAAACATTACGTTGAAAGGTGCCCTTCGTCAGCGACTTCTTCGCAACCTTCGGTTGCTCGACATTCACTTCGTTCAGGGGACTTAACAAGCGTTATCATGTTCGCCGGCCGCTTCACTGACTCACCCAAATTTGAGCAAAGCTCAAACTTCTGATAACTCTATACGTTTCCGCGCGCTGCTAATCTTCTGCCGTCGCGCATTGCCACGACTTTGATGCCGAGTTCGTCGAGCTTTCCCCTGATGTATACTTCAGCAATCTTGCTAACGCGCTCGCTTTCCATAACTCTCCCTAGGCACATCGCAGCGCAAGCGTTGCGCGGTAATTCAACACAAACTTTACTAGAAGCTCGCCCAAGAAAGAAATTCATCACCAAACTAAGTCCGCTCGTTAAGCAGCGCACCTTGCCAGAGCTTCCAAACAACGCTCTTGCATCCAAACAAGCATGCCTCATCGCGCGCTTCGACGCTCATTTTGCCTCAGAAAGATTTAGAACAAAACCTTTGCAACCAAAAAACTAACCAAACAAAAACTTCATCAACACAACCCCTGCTCCAAGCGCAACAACAAACGCAACTACTTGCGCAGGGCTAAGCATAAACCTGCTCTCATACTCCTCGTCGTAGCGCATCAAACCGCCAAACACTCCTGGCGTGTAAATCTTGTTTTCCTTTGCCATGCCAAAACAAACAACGCCGCATATAAAAACATTGCGCTGCCCTGAGAACCCAAAAATTAAATACTTGCTTTGCGTAGAGATGGAATGCTAAACAAACGCGCGCTTTTTGGATTGCACGCAGTCATCGTGGTGGTATTCTTCGCTCTAGGCGTTTTCATCGGATTTAAGATTGCGCAAAATGTGTTCAACTCTCAACTGGCAGAAAAGGAAGCAAAAATTGAGGAAAAAACATTTGCACTTGGCCAGTGCTTTGAGTCCCAGGCAAGCTTGTGCGAGCGAGCCGGCGGAAGCTGGCAAACTACCGACGCGAACCAAGGAAGCTGTGCCCTGCCAACTGAAAATCCACAAGGAGAGCAAGCACCTCAAACAGAAGACTCGCCAAATGAGACAGAGCAAAACAATTCCACAACGCAAAACGAAAGCGCATAGTGCAACGAAAACAACGCCCTAACCTTCTCTCGCAAGCTAACATTTTCCCGTTAGCGCTCGCAAAACCTCTCGCCAATCACGCGCAGCAAACACCCTTGGCCCTCGCAAACTCAAGCTAGCTCAACCTGCTACTTTTTCTTCTTTTTCTTGCTCAAAAGCGCTGCGACCCCGCCGACAGCAGCCACAACCAAAGCCAAGCCCAACACGCCTTGCATCCCTTTGCCCGGCGCAAAAATGCTCGAGAAGAAAGAGCTGACTGGGTTTTTGCTCACATCCCCTACCGTTGCACTTTTATAGGTTGTCTTAATAATCTCCCCGGTGTCACGATCTTTAGTAAAAGATATCTCATCAATAACCTCTCCATTTGCATCTCTTGCGCTAATGATGTCTAACTTCGCACCTTTATCCAGAATGTTCTGCAAATGCCTCCCTCCGTGCAACTCGCCAGTTTTCTCTATTTCAAGTTTATGCCCGTTAACATCAAAAGTTACCTGCCCGTCATCCTTAATAGAACCTAGAAGTCTCCCTTTAGTTGCCTTTGACATGTCCACCTCCACCGGGCCTCTCAGTTTTTCAGGCATGCTGACCTTTAAGTTTGCGCTGTCTTTGATAACAATCTTATCGGGCTGTCCGTCAGAGTTGAAATGCACTCCTGCAGTGTTCTTCCCCAACTTATCTGCGCTAAGCCCATTAGAATCGCCTCTGAACACATCAACCCGTGTATTAGTTCTGCTAAGCGGCGCATCATCTGGAGATAGTGTGGCTATTGGCTTCCCATCGCTGTCAAGCCGCGAGAACTTTCCATCGTTAAAACTAAACCTGTCGCTCTTCAGAGTTAAACCCTTGCCGTCGTAAGAGGTCTGGCCCACTTCCTCACTTTCTATCTTAAATTTGCCAGACGCAAGTCCTTGCCCTTTGTTTAGGTTAGCGCTAAAATCGCTCTCGCCTGTAATCTTGACGTGTTTCCCATAAGCATTTGTGCCAATCACAGAACCCTTGTCACCACTCACAACAAAACCCTTGCTACTAACATCTGCCGAACTAAACTCAGCTTCTCCACCCTTCAAATCCACCTTCCACTTTCCTCCCTCAAACCCTACTGACGCTTCGCCTTTTGGTGAAATCTCACTGCCGCTCTTAAACTTCACATGCCCGTCTTGTGATAAGGTTAGCTTCTCTCCGCTTGCCTTCACTTGGTCAATATTTATCTTTGTCGAATACTTCCCCTCCTCTCCTAAATTGAGAATGTTATTCTCCTTGTCAAAACCTGCAACTTTCGGCGCTGCGCCGTTTTGGGGAATCTCAAACGCCTCGCCATCGCCAAGCTTGCTTAACCATGTCTTTCTCACGTTGCCGTAATCATCTGAGTTTAACTTCTCCAAAAAACCTCCTCCGCCTGCAGCTCGGTTGTTCAGCTCATCCATCAGCTTGCTATCTTGCCCAAACAACTCTCCCGCTGCATTGGCGTTTTCTAGATTATCATTCACTCCCTTCAACAACGCACTATCATCAAGTCTTTTCAACGCATCAGGGTTGTTCTTGCAGTTGTTAACGAGATCTGCAGCTGTTACTCCACCACTAGGCAAGCCGCTAATACCATCCAAGCCAGTCAGTGCGCCATTCTGACCCACACCTATCTTCGCATTGGATTGAGCAATACTATTGCAAACACTATTCCAGTTAGTACCTTGATTTTGCGCCCCAACAAAGTGCGCGAAAGCTACAACTGCAACCACAAGCACTGCAATCTCAAAAACTGCAATAGGTTTAGTCCTCATTTGCATACCTCACTGCAAACGCATACCTATATTTAAGTTCTTTGTAGCTGTCAGGGAACTCAAACACAAAAACAAAAGTGTTCGGGTCGATGTTGATGACCTCGAACTTAATGTTTTTCTCATACGCAAGCTCGGAAAATCCGATGAGCGGCACATCATTCGCGTGAGCCATCTGCAAATCCATCGCTGCCTTGATAGTGTTATACTTCTCAATCAAATCAAACGGCACCTCTCTCTCATAGGTTGTGAAGCGCGCGCTCTCCTCGCCGCGCGACACTGCAACAGGATAGTTCAAGCTTGCCCTGACTGCTCCAGGAACAATATCAACCCTTGCCTTCGGCGCCTCTTGCACGCTCACGCTAAACCCTGCCTTCTCAAAGTCATCAAAATCCCCGACGCAATGGTCCACACTAAATTCCACCGCCCTTGCTAGCTCCTCTTTCATCTGATCAAGCGTAATCATTCGCGCATTGCCTTGGTCGTAAAAGACAGGTATGCCAGCATACCCAAACTCAACGCTGTCATCTGGCGGCAAAAAGTAACCCCCTTGAACTGAGTTAAAATAAATTGCTTCCATCAATGCAGTTTCCAAACAATCGCCAATGTAGTCAGGGACATCGCTAAGCTGCACTTGCCTGCCAGCGTTCGGCGACGAGCGAGTGAGAAAGAAAACCACAAGCCCGACAGCGACAATAACCACTGCAATCACAATATAAACAGTTGCCTGACCTCTTTTTTCCATCTTGCTCACTTTACTTAACACAAACAAACTTTTTAATATTTTCGCAAGCACAAAGCAACCTTCCGACCCTATAAACTCCAACACTCTCCCAGCTCATTTAGCTTTAGCAAATAAAAACCAGCCATCTCAGATAAAACTAGAAAGTTTTATATAGCGCGCAATCTAACTCAAGACATGAGCAAGATTTACATGTTCTATGGAGAGGAGTGTATCCACTGCCACGAGATGTTCCCTCTTGTTGAAAAACTTGAAAAAGAAGAAGGTGTGGAGGTTGAGAAATTCGAGATATGGCATAACTCTGCCAACAAGAAAAAATACGACGAATGCAACAAGGGAGTGCGATGCACAGGAGTTCCGTTCTTTTACAATCCTGAAACTGGCAAGAGCATTTGCGGCGCTGTGGACTACGACGAGTTGAAGAAGCTAGTTGAGTAGAGGTGTGGATGAAAAAACGCATAGCAAGTTTTGATATTTATTATTTGCAAGTTCTCGACGAGAAAGGAAAGTGCGACGCAAAGCTTGCGCCAA
Source organism: Candidatus Pacearchaeota archaeon (assembly GCA_003694055.1). Classification (GTDB taxonomy): domain Archaea; phylum Nanobdellota; class Nanobdellia; order Pacearchaeales; family GW2011-AR1; genus UBA73. The sequence continues at coordinate 4,208 of RFLC01000221.1, forward strand.
AAATTCCTGCAAAGAGATTGAAAGAGATGTACTGGCTCATGCTCCTAACCCGCGCTTTCGACGAAAAAGCATTGAATTTGCAACGGCAGGGGAGGATAGGCACTTACGCTCAAGTCAAGGGTCAGGAGGCATGCCAGATTGGAAGCGCAATCCTCATGCAAGAGCAAGACCTTGCCTTCCCTTCGTTCAGAGAGCATGGGGTTTTCATCGCGCGAGGAACGCCTCTTGAAAAGCTCTTTCTTTACTGGGGCGGCGACGAGCGCGGCATGGACTTAGGAAAAGTAAATGTCTTTCCTGTTTCAATTCCCGTGGGAACGCACCCTTTGCATGCAGTTGGCGCTGCCTATGCCTACAAATTTCAAAAAAAGAACGCTGTGACGCTAGCATACTTTGGCGACGGCGCGACATCTGAGGGCGACTTTCACGAGGCAATGAACTTTGCAGGAGTTTGGCAGGCACCTGTTGTTTTCATCTGCCAAAACAACCAGTGGGCAATCTCCACGCCTGCAAGCAAGCAAACCGCGGCAAAAACCCTTGCACAGAAAGCAATCGCTTATGGCATGCGCTCAGTGCAAGTCGACGGCAACGATGTACTGGGAGTTTACAGCGCAACCAAAGAAGCAATTGAAAACGCAAGAAAAGGCAAGGGTCCGACGCTGATAGAGTGCAAAACCTACCGCTTAGGCGACCACACAACCTCAGACGACGCGCGCAGATACCGCTCAGAAAACGAGGTGAAGGCATGGGAGAAAAAAGACCCAATAACAAGGTTTGAGAAATACCTCTTATCAAAAGGAGTTCTCTCCCAACAACTTGCGCAAGAGATGAAAGAAAAGGCAAAGCAGGAAGTGGAGAAGGCAGTGAAAAATTACGAGTCAACTCCAAAAGCAAGTCCTGAGATAATCTTTGAGAATGTTTACGCTAGCTTGCCTGCAAACTTGCAAGCTCAGCTTGAGGAGTTAAAAGATGAAACTGGAAGCTCGGCTAGTTAAACTCAGTGCAAGGAGCGGAGAGTTCAACAACGCGCTTGACAGCTACTTGATAGAGCAAGCAAAAACCCAGCAGTTAGCTTACGCTCCAAGCCCGGAAACTCGCGCAGCTGTGTTCCTAACCCATTGGATGCCAACAATTTCCGTCGGCAACACGCAAAAAATCTCGCTTGATGTGGACAAAGATGCTTGCAACAGGCAGGGCGTGAGCATCGTGCGCAGGCACTCTGGCGGGCAGGCAGTTTACCTTGACCAAAACTACCTCGTCATCTCAATGCTTTTCCCAAACACAGAAAGCAACATTTTCTCTGACCAAAACTTAGGCAGTTTGAGAGAGCGCTTGTCAAGAACAATCGCACGCGCGCTCAACGAGGTTGGGGTTAGAGCAGAGTTCTACCCTCCTGACAATGTCGTCGTGCGCGCCCAATCTCCTCGCGCGCAACTCAAACCAATTGCAAACGCAGGGCAAGTTGTCTCAATGAGCTACGACGGCAAACTCAAAGGAGTTTTCCTGCAAACCTCAATCCGCTACTCCCCGCAAAACCCTCGCGCCATCACAAACCTTCTCAAAATCAACGGCAACTCTCTCCGCGGTTACGAACGCCAAATCTCAGAACTGCTAGCAAGCGTAAGCGAGTTCTCAAACGCAACCAGACAAGAGGTCGAGGAAAAACTGCTCTCCCACCTTGCTCAAGAATACTCGCTCGTTTGGCGCGAGCATCTCCTGACGGGCGAAGAAGAACAAGAGATTTGGGAGTTGGCAGAAAAAGAAAAAGCAAGGTTAAGGGATAGAGAGCACTACAAATCAAGAGGCATCTGCTACCTAACTCTCGACGGAAAATGCTTGCTGGACGGAGCTTCAGAATGGCTCGAGGCAAAACCGAGCACGCTAGCTGACTCAACCTTGTGTGCAAGACCCTCTCAACCTAAGGAGGAAATCAAACTAGCAGGATAAGATGGCAGAGCTAAACATGATTGAAGCAATAAGAAGCGCGCTTAGAGCAGAGATGAAACTAGACAAGAAAGTAGTTTTGCTCGGCGAAGACATCGGAGTTAATGGAGGGGTTTTCAGGGTTACAGAAGGTTTGCAAAAAGAGTTTGGCAAAGAAAGAGTGATAGACACCCCTCTCGCTGAGTCCGGGATTGTTGGAAGTGCAATCGGCATGGCTATTGCTGGCTTGAAACCAGTTGCAGAGATTCAGTTTGAAGGCTTCATATTCCCTGCGCTTGACCAGCTTGTCAATCACGCAGCAAGAATAAGGAAGCGCTCGCAAGGAAAGTTCCACTGCCAGCTTGTTGTTCGCTGCCCTATCGGCGGAGGAATTCGCGCGCTCGAACACCACTCTGACTCTCCAGAAACATACCTTGCCCACACTCCAGGGTTGAAAGTTGTCATGCCATCCACTCCATACGACGCAAAAGGCCTGCTTGCCTCAGCAATCCGCGACCCAGACCCAGTTGTGTTCTTTGAACCGAAAAAAATCTACCGGGCTATAAAAGAAGAGCTGCCAGATGAGCACTACACAATCCCTCTCGGCAAGGCAAGGGTTGTGAAAGAGGGGCACGACCTCACGCTCATCACCTACGGCTCTCTCGTGCTCACTGCTGCGCAAGTTGCAGAAGACCTAAGAGAGGAGCTTGACATTGAACTGATTGACCTCAGAACCCTCTCGCCGCTCGACGAGGAAACAATCATCTCATCAGTCAAAAAAACAGGAAAGGCAGTTGTTGTGCACGAAGCTCCCCGCACTCTCGGCTTTGCATCTGAAATCATCGCGCGCATCAACGAGAAAGCGCTCTACCATCTCGAAGCTCCAGTAGCAAGGGTCACAAGCTATGACCTCCCAGTGCCGCTCGCAAAATACGAGGACTACTTCTTCCCAAGCAAAGAGCGCATAACCAACGCAATCCGCAAAGTCATGAAAGAAGCGAGGTCAAACTATGGCGTTTGAGTTCAAGTTTGCTGATGTTGGCGAGGGCATCACCGAGGGCGAGATTGTAAAATGGCTAGTCAAAGTCGGCGACAAGGTTAAAGCTGACCAGCCAGTTGCGCAGATTGAAACTGACAAAGCAGTCGTGGAGCTGCCATCGCCCGTCGAGGGTGTAGTGAAAGAGCTCAAGTTTAACGAAGGCGACAAAGTCAAGGTCGGCCAAACGCTTGTTGTGCTTGAAACAAAAGACAACGGAAGCGTGAAAGAGAAAAAGGCGAGAGAAGAGAAGAGAGATGCTCGGCAAGCGAAAGAGGATAAAACAGCAGTTGTTGGAAAGCTTGAGGAGCAGGCAAGGGTTCCGCAAACGCTCCTTATGCGCGCCCCAGTTGCCTCGAAAAAAATCCTCGCAAGCCCGAAAGTTAGAATGCTGGCGCACGAGCTTGGCGTGGACTTGAAAGCAATTAAGCCAAGCGGTGCAAATGGAAGGGTCACTGAGAGCGATGTTAGGCGCGCGGCTTCTCGCGCGCCCGGCCTCTCGCGCGCTGAAGTGCCTGCGCAAAAAGTTGTTGTTAAGAAAAAGTTCGACGACTTTGGACCGATTGAGCATGTGGAAGTCAAGGGAATTCGCAAAACAATTGCCCACAACGTCTCCAAAACTTGGAGAGAAGTTCCGCAAGTAACTCTAACTGACGAAATTGCCGTCGACAAACTCTTGCAAGTGAGAGAAAAAGAAAAGGAAAAGATGGCAAAAAAAGGAGTGAAGCTGACGCCGCTAGCGTTTATTGTGAAAGCGTGCGTTTTGGCTCTGAAAGAAAACCCGCTCCTGAACGCAAGCTGGCAAGGCGAAGAGATTGTGCTCAAAAAATATTACAACATCGGAATTGCCGTGGAAACTGAAGCAGGACTGATGGTGCCAGTGATAAAAATCGCAGAGAACAAGAGCATTGAAAAGATTGCGCGCGAGATTGAAGAGCTCGCCAAAAAAGCGCGCGAGAGAACAATTGACTTGATGGACCTAAAAGGCAGCACGTTCACAATAACAAACTACGGCTCAATTGGCGGGAAGTTCGGCACGCCAATCATCAACGGCGAGGAGAGCGCAATTCTCGGGCTTGGAAGAATTGAAGAGCGCGCGAGCGTGAAAAAAGGAAAGTTAAAAATCACAAAGTTCCTGCCAGTCTCGCTCACGTTTGACCACCGAGTTGCAGACGGCGCTCAAGCCGCGCGCTTCGTCGAAACGCTTAAGTTTTATCTTCAGGACCCTTCTCACCTTTTGGTTGAGCTGAGATAGATTCAAGCTTCTTTATCTCTCCAATCTTTCTCGCAAAAATCGCAGCAACAATCAAAGCTAGCCCAAGCACAAATGAAATGAAGAAAAACAAACTCTCGCGCGCCATGAAGCTCGAAACTCTCTTGACAAACAGCCCGTTGAGCTGCGCGCCAAGCTGCCCCAGTTCTGGAGCATCGCTCGGCAAAACCAGAGCAATCGTCGAGCTTGTGTAACTCTCGGCATACGGGCCTAGCCACCAAAAAACAACAAAAGGCAAGCCTGAAACAAACAGGATAATTCCAAAATTAAACAATGGCACTTCTTTCGCAAGCAGCGAAATGACGACAAAAAGTATGATTACGACGAAAAGTTGAAACACAATCAAGAATTTTAGCGGCAGGAAAAATGGCTCAAGCTGCTCGCCGGCAGACTCAATTCCAGAGGCAAGCGCATCAACCACCTCCTGCCCGACGCTTTCATTCCCCGCACTAACGCTCCTAACCTCGCTCGCAAGCTCCTGCAATGAAGAAGAGTTGAAAACCGTTGAAAGCGCTGACAAAAAAATGAACAGCACAAGAAAGTTGATTGCTAGAACGCTCAACAACACCCGTGAAAACAGATTTGGTTTTGTCTCAAC